>JAATFE010000471.1 GCA_015655365.1 Terriglobales bacterium | reverse complement strand
TTTCCGTTCGCTGTCGAGCGCATAATCCAGGACTCTCTCGCGCAGCATCTGCGACCCAGCCTGGGAAACGATCAGAAAACTCTTGCCAAAACCGGCAGCATAACTCACCTCGACTTCCATGCTCGCGCTCAAGTTCTTCGGTAAGCCGCGGTATTCGACCGTGTAGTGACGACGCGAGCGGTATTGCGCAATAGCTTTTTGCTGGACGTGCTCCCGCTGTTCCATGTGAGCCACGATGAAACCGAGATCGGGCATTGGCGCGGGCGACTGCGCCAATGCCCACGTGGCAACGGAAAGTCCTGCCACCATCATCCGCATATGCAGCCATAATCGCCACGGCTGTTTCATCTGAGTCGTTGCCTCCGCACTTCGTCGTCGATCTGAGTGTCAGCAGAGATTTACCTCTGCCATCGTATTTGCATTTCCTCCAGTGGTACCGCCAATGTTTCGAGAGCGGGGATGATGCGGGCTGTATAGTCGCTCGGCGGCCTGCTTGCGGACACCCTTGCCTCAAAGACAAAACCACCCGCAATGCCAACGAGTTCGCTGGTTCTGCTCATCTCGGCAATGAACGGCGCGCTGCCAGGGTTGTCGGCGAATAGTTCGACCCGAATATGCTCCGGGCAGACAGCCCCGAGATAAATGTGAGCCTGAAAGAGGGTTCCATGTTCGTCGCTGCTTGTCGTGAATTCATGAAAGTGAATCTCCGGCCAGTGCGTTCGTAGTGCAGTTCGCTTTGCGTGAAGTTGAACTGCGAAATCACCGTTATTGCCTGTTCGTTTGTCGTATGCGTCTGCTGCGGGGAGATAATAACGCTCCGTATACTCACGCACGCTTCGGTTTGCCGAGTATTGCCCGGTGAGCCGAGCCATGCTCTCGCGCATCATTGCCACCCAGGAGACCGGTATCCCATTGCGTTCGCGGCGATAATAGAGAGGAATGACCTGATTCTCCAATATGGAGTACAACTGATCTGCTTCGGTGGCGTCCTGCGCGGCTTCATCGGTACTGTTCCGGTGATCTCCGACTGCCCAGCCAAGGGCGGGGTCGTAGGCTTCCGCCCACCAGCCATCAAGGGATGAAAGGTTGAGTCCGCCATTCACGAGAACCTTCATTCCGCTTGTGCCACACGCTTCCCAAGGACGACGTGGCGTATTGATCCAGACGTCGACGCCTTGCACCAACTCTTCCGCCAAACTCATGTCGTAGTCGCTCAGGAATACCACACGGCCGGTGACTTCCTTTCGGCGGGAGAACTGAACCCACTGTTGAATCATGGCCTGACCTTCGCGATCTTGCGGATGGGCTTTGCCGGCGACGACCAGTTGTACCGGCCGATTGGCATCTGTCAGGATCCGGATTAGTCGCTCTGGGTCGCGAAGAAGGAGATTGGGGCGCTTGTAGGTCGCGAAACGGCGGGCAAAACCCAACGTCAACATGTTCGGATCGAAGAGATGCTTCTCTTTTTCTTCAGAGGCTACCCAGGTTCCTATCGAACTTTCCTGCCTCTTGTTCCTAATTCTCACCGCGTCGACCAGATGACCCCGGTTGGCACAGCGCATCATCCAGAGATCCTTGTCTGAGGCAGTGCGAATTTGCGATTCGATGTCGTCGAGGTCCTGTCTCCATCGATCCGAACCGCAAGCTTGATGCCAAAGGGCGTCCGACTCGCCTGAATCCCAGCTTGGAACATGCACGCCATTGGTAACGCATGCTACGGGGACTTCTTCGAGCGGCCACCGAGGAAACAGGTTGTTGAACATTTTTCGGCTAACCTGGGCATGCAACTGGCTGACGCCATTTACCGCTCCGCATCCCCGGATACCCAGATAAGCCATATTGAACGGCTCATTTGGATCGGCTGGGTTCAATTTCCCCATTGCCAGCAGGTCATTGACATCGATGTGCAGGACTTGCGTGGCGTACCAGCGAAGATAATGCTCAATCATGGATGCTGGGAATCGATCGATTCCTGCATCGACTGGGGTATGTGTGGTGAAGAGGTTGCCGGCGCGGGTTGCGAGGAGAGACACATCGAAGGGACGCCCCGTCTTTTCCATGAAAACGCGCGCCCGTTCCCAAACAGCGAATCCGGCGTGGCCTTCGTTCAGATGGCAGACATCGGGTGCGATGCCAAGCAGGTGGAGCATGCGGTAGCCGATGATGCCAAGAATAATTTCCTGTTGAAGGCGCATTTCCGTCCCACCACCGTACAGTTCGCTCGTAATGCCGCGATGTACGGGAGGGTTGGCCGGATCGTTGCTGTCCAGAAGCAAGAGGCGGACCCGCCCTACCTGGGCTTCCCATGTACGCACCCACACTGCGTATCCCGGTAGTTGGACACGAACGCGGAGCCATTCACCTGCACTGTCACGAAGCGGAAGGATCGGCAACTGCGAGGGATCGTTATACGGATAGACCGCTCTTTGCGAACCGTCTGCTTCGATGACCTGGCGGAAGTACCCCTGCTGATAGAGAAGTCCGACGCCAACGACTGGGACCCCAAGGTCGCTGGCCGA
>JAATFE010000388.1 GCA_015655365.1 Terriglobales bacterium | reverse complement strand
TTTACTTCTTTGTGTCCAGCTTGGTGGAGTTCTGCGGAACGACCTGGATCGCATGCGCCCGCAGGTTCAGTTCGTTCATGGACGCCGCGAGTTCTCCGGCGATCGTTTCTGCGGATCGGCCGCTCCCGCCTTTGCCGGTCGCCAACTCCATGGTCAGAGCAAGATTCCGCTCCGCTAAAGACGAAAGATCCGCACTTGCGCCATTTGTCGGGCCAGCCTGTTGTGAATGCGGCGCCTCGATCTTAGCCTGGGCAAGCAGTTGCTCCTCGCTCTCCAGTGCGGTCATCAATTTGTGTTTGTGTGTAAACAGAAGTTCCGCAAGGGTGTCTGAGGCGACCAGTGAAACCGCCTCATTATGCGAGAACCTCTGCTGAAGATCGTCGATCGCCTTGCTCTCGCGGTCGATGGCGTCGGCGCCATTCAAAAGCTCGAGTGGGAGTTTGCTCAGTGGAGCAAGGTTGCGCCCGTGCGCCAGGTAGTAAGCCTCAAGCGGAGTCGTCCTCGTCTGCATTTCAATGACTTTCAGGCTCGACAATTCACCTTGTTGCGGCGACTTTGCTTTCAACTCCTCGATGCTCGACAGGGATGCAGTCACATGGGGCAACATGTCCAACTGGGCTTCCAGTTCGTGCTTCCGCTTTTCGGTATCCGTGATTCCACGAACCTCGACGCCGTGAGGCCCTCGCACTAACTCGATCTGCTCCCCGGTGTCGGCATGAAGACGATCCAGTGTCAGCCTTGCGCTGAGTTCCGCTTCGGTCAACTGTTCTTCACTAAGAGGTAGCGGTGGGAACGGGATGAGCGCGGGCTGTGGTCTTATCGAATCGGACGCGCTCATTGCCGCTTCTGGTTGGAACAGACCGCTGACCGCTGGTGTCCACGGCAGAATCGAATAATCCAGTTCCGCGATCTCCACCGTCTCGCTGTCACGGAACGAGACCGTGCGCCGTACCGGATGAAAATCCGTGTCGCGCACCGTAAGCGATTCGGCTGCTACGGCTCCTTCGGGAGTGGTGGTGGTAAGAACCAATAAATCACCGGCGGCGCGCCGGATATGGTCTTCGCGCACTCTCTGTGCATCGTGCCAGTCCTGATAGCTGCGCGCAGAAAGCGGCGCATCCCAGACGACCTCGGCAGTCGCCAGTTTCAATCTCAGCAGGGTCTCGCCAGTGTTCAGGCGCTGTTGCCTTGCTATCCGCTTTCCCTGCGCATCGCGATAAATCGTGCGCTTCAGAGTCCGCTTCTGTGTCGTAATCTCAACGGTCTGGCGAATGACTCCTGGCGCGCTGGAGTGGAGCGCGATCGGATCCCATGCTTCTGCGCGCACAAGAAGTGCATTCGAAGTAACGCGGGGCCGCGATTGCTGTATTCCCAAAAACACGCAGATTACGGATACACACGCAAGAATCAGCCCGGTGGCAAGTATTGGATTCATACGGAGGAACGCCCCCACACCCTGCTCTGTCTTTTCAGGTTTCACTCCCTCCGTTTCCGGCGGGTCGTCGGGCAACTGGTTCAACTGCGCAACCAACCTGACACGCCCCATACGGGCTTCTAGTTTGTCCACCTCAGCCTCACTGGTGTGGTACGCTGCCACCTGCCAAAACAGATCTTCGAACTCGTCGTACCGAATGCGACAAGCGTCGCACGCACCCAGATGCTGTTCCACTCGTGCCTGTTTGCGCGATGGCAGGTCGCCAGTGACCCGCAGGATAAGTTCGCGATCGGAGAGATGTCCCCGAAGCAAATTGTGCAATTCACGGATCAAGGAACTTACTTACCCCCCCTCAATCTCTGCATTCCGCGCTTCACCAGGTGTATGGCGCGTTGTTCGCTGATTCCCAGCAGTTCGCTGATCTCCCGGTAGCGCCGACCTTGAATCCGCAGCAGGATGCTGTTGTACTGCTGTTTGGTCAGTTGTGACATCGCCGCTTTCAATCTCCCGAACCGTTCTTTCTCGAGATAAACGCATTCGGGATCTGCCGCGGGATCGACGGGCTCTTCCTCTGGTTCCAGTTCCAGATCGACCTCGTCCTTCCCGCGCCGATTCAATCTGTGAATATCGATTGCGAGATTATGTGCAACCTGGTGAAGCCATGAATGCAGATTGTCGTCGCTATTTCCATTCTTGAGGTGTCCGGCAAGCCGAAGGAACACTTCCTGAATGACATCATCTCTCTCGTCTCTGTCGAGTCCGAGGTGCCGTAGAAAGCTCACGAGCTTCGGCGCGAGTGCATCGTAGAGGTGCGCAGTTCGCTGGTACCAGTCGGCATTCCCTCCTTCTTCCAAGGGAATTGACCGAACACTCGCGTCGCGGACCGAGCACTCGCCGGTCGGCTTCTCGCCTGCCCTCTGCGCATATCTCTTGATCTCACTCACAGGCGCCACCCCTTTCCCACTGGAGCACGGCCAAGCTGCGCTTACGATCCTCTCGATCAAAACCACCGAATCCCCGATCTGCATTTCGGCACAGCTTTCAACCGGTGCTGGCGGCGTTTGAGGACGGTTGTGGGTTTGTACCAGTGGCACGAATGTTACTCCGCAATGGCAAAATTCTCGTTACAGGAAACTCTCACTGCGGATTAAATCTCCGGGCACGCTGAAGCGTTGTTCCTACTCAGCTCCCGCTTAATGCCGCTTACTCTTGCCGGCAGCGCGGGCCCTGCTACTTCTGCAGTGGCTTATGATTGAAAACAGAAATCCCAAGGACAGATGCGCGGACGCCCCATTTCCAAAGCGCAAGCCCCGCCTACGCCTTTCTCGCACATTTTTTCTGACGACTCGAAGAGATCTTTATCTCTAGCGCTCGGCGAGTCCACCCCCGAGTCTCGGTGGAATGTCCACAGGAACATCGGGCTTGGCTTGTCAGAGCGAAAGCTGAAAAAAGCTCCCCTTTTCATAACGATTGAGGAAGCTATTTCCCAACCACCTGAGGAAAATATTTTTGGCGGGGGATTGCACGAAGATGCGCCACAGAAAGGGTAAGAGCTAATTCATGCGAGGGGAGGAACCAACTAGAGATATACATCCTTGATCGAGCCTAAATTGTGAAACTGCGATGAATTGTGGAAGTCAATTCGTTTTCGAATCACCACTGCTTCGTCGCACGACTGGTTTTGCTGCATCGAAGTGCTCCTCTGTTCTGGCTGTGCTATAGAGAGGCGAGAATCTCCTGGCTCTACCATCTCCGACAATTCCTCTTTCACGAAACAGGCTGAAATCTCTCTTGGCTCAGCAGCAATAAAAGGGAGTCCACGGTCAACTTACGTTTATCTGAGAGAGAGTCCACCTCATGCGACATTTGCGACCTGTACAAGGTGGATTCATCGAACGTGCCACCGCTGGGGGATGTGGCAGGCGTTGCGATGAACGATCATTCGACACGCGGGTACTTGTAGCTCCTTTGCGTAGGATGCATGCTGCTTCTTGTTCGAGGCCTGTCATGGAAGCTCCTCGCTGCCGGAATGCTCGAACTGATTTCGACACCCCACCAACCACCCCTTTACTTTGTGGCGTCCGCCATCCTGCTCACTTCTGCGATGCTGATTAAGGCAGTCGCCT
>JAATFE010000430.1 GCA_015655365.1 Terriglobales bacterium | reverse complement strand
CTGGTCCAGGCCGTGATCCGGCAGGCCGGTGTGCAGAAAGCGGGCTGCCTGATAGGTGGTGGTCCTGCTGGTCTCGTCGCGCAGGATGAAGAAGAGCACATCCTTTTCGCCGGGCTCGATCACCGGCTCCAGGCGCAGCGTCTTGTCGCCCAGCGTGAATTCGGCAATCCCCGGCGCGGTCAGCTCGAGGGTGGTGCCAATCACCGTGGGAATCTGCTCGATGTGCGGCGGCGCAAACGGAATCCATTTGGCCGTGACCAGAAAGCGCGGGTCGGGTGCGTACCAGTTGAGGCCGTGAAAGCCGGTCCGGGTGGGCGAATTGGCATCCTTGATGCGCAGCGCAAAGCGTCCGCCGCGTTCCAGCACGATCATCGTGAGCCCGTGCCAGGAAACGATCGAGGGCTTTGCGCCGGAGGTGGAGAGCAGCCCTTCGCGTGCTGGCTTGCCGTCGATTTGCAGCGCTGGATCAAAGCCGCCGCTGGGCGCCAGCAATTGCACGGTCGTCCTGCTCACCGTCACCAGGCCCAGGTGATCGGGCGCCTGAGCGTGAATCTGAATGTGATTGTCCGCAGCCGCACCGATGGAGTTGATGCCGGGCTTGAGCCACTCCAGACCGACGAGCGTGAGCCAGCCGCCGGGCGCGGCAATCTCCCGCTCCTGCTTTGCCCGCCATGCAGCGAGGTCCTGCTGCCACTGGGCAGCATCCGCCGTTGTGGAGGCTGCTCGCAGCGCGCCCTGTGCCTGCATCGGCGTGGCGCCGAAGCACCAACCGGCTGCGAACAGCGCCAAGGCAAACACCAATCGACCTGCATTGCGGCTCATCATCGGGATAAACTCCTTTTCCGGAAGACCACGGAGGCTTTGTGCTTCATGCGCGTATTGGGGCTTCGGCCCAACGCCAACCTTGCGGATTCTCTTATTATCCCTCTGTGAGCGCGAGGCGCACATTTTCTGCGCGTCCTGCGGATCGATGTTCCTCGGGAGGCGCAAATCGCCAAGCCAGGCTTGGTTGCGCGCACCGGCACCGGTGCGCGCAACCGGCCGCAGCGTGCTTGGCGTTCGCGGCACGCGGGTGTACACAGGGTGCCCCGATAGAGTATTCTGAGCCTTCGCTATGATCTTTTCCCGAGATTACATTGGGTATCTGGCCCGCCGTACGGTCAAGCATCTCATCGACGCCAAGATGATCACCACCAGCGACTTGAAGGTGGTCGAATCGCGCGTTCAAGGTGGGCTGATCGAGGAGTTGTCCCTCGAAGACCGCATCAACGAAGAGGTACGCATGATTCTCGAAGCGTACTCCGAAGAGATGCGCAAATCCGGCGCGCAATATGCCGAGATGTTCAAGAAGGTCAAGACCGAGCTGGCGAAGAAATACAAGGCGGTGCTATGAGGATCAGCCCCGACAAGCTCAACAAGCTGGCCCACACCGTTGCCGACACCCTGGCCGAGATCGACGAAGTAGGGTTCTTGGAAGATCGCAATACGATTCGTCAGGAGGCGCGCAAGGCGCTGACTGCCCTGCTGACGCAGGAGGCGGGCATCGATACCGCCGCCCGGCTCAAGATCGCCAACCAGAAGAAGATCATCCAGGAAGGCTCCCAGGAATGGGAGATTCTTTACCGCAAATATTACAACGACGAAGTGCGCAAACTGGGCATTTAATTCACGCCCGCTGAGCGTCCGCCGCTGTCGCGCCTCTTTGGCGTCGGCGGCGGTTTTTTTGTTAAAGCAAAATTTGCCGGAAACGGCTTCCTCAATAAGTCTGCGGCGCTTCCGTCAAGCAGTTGGGACGTGCGATTCTTGTTCCGAGAGCAGCCACAAGTCCAATCAATCAAACAAAATATTCGAAATGGCCTGAACGCGAAAAACCGTTCCGCATTGCAGTTCCATCGCGGGCGGTCTGGCGCCCTTGATGACGAGCCAGAGCATGAAGGTCTAATGCGGAATTACTGGGGGCATCCGGGGCTCAAGACCGGCTGAGCGTCGCGCGCAGCGACAGCGATCAGCAGGCCCGAGCCGATGATCAGCGACCCGCCAGCCAACATGGACAGGCCGGGCTTGTCGTGCCAGACGAGATAGGAGATCAACGCCCCGGTGAGCAACTGAGTGTAGTGGAACTGCGAAACGTTGCTGGCCGAGGTGTGCTTGACGGCGAAATAGAAGCTGAGCGTGCCGGCCGCGCAGAAAACGCCCATCATTACCAGCGCCAGCAAAAGTGTTGGCGTCAGCGGATGGGGGTGGAAGCTGGTAAGCGCCAGGCCAGCCATGGCCGTGACCACACCGGAGCAGAAGGCAAGGCTCTCGGGCGGCTCGGTGCGCGTGAGCACGCGCGACCAGACCATGTTGACCGAAAAACAAGCGACGCACACCATGCAACTGGCGAAACCGATGAGATCGACGCGCTGGACGTGGCCAAAAGGGTCGACCGCAACGACCACACCGCCGAAGCCGACGAGCAAGGCCAGAGCTTTTTTCCGCGTGATGCGCTCGCCAAGAAAACCTGCCGAAAGCAGGGAGATGACCATCGGCGAGGTGAAGACGAGGATGTAGAACATGGTCAGCGAAAGATGGCGGAGGGCGATCACGACGCAGACGTTATTCGCCATGTCGAGCATGGCGCGCAGCACCTGGCGGACCACCGAGCGCGGGCGCAAGTTGCCGAGCCTGCGGCGCACCGCGGCTTGCAGCGCCAGCGTGACCGCCATGAAGAAACCCATGAAGGCAACAATCTCTTGGGGCGGCAGGCCGTATTGGCCGATCCACTTGATGCAACTGTCGCCGAGCACCCAGCAGGTGAAGCCGAAGACGGCAAAGAAGATGGCGGTCAGGTCGGAGACACGGGCCTTTATCGGGACCTGTCGCATCGGGCGGCTCGGGATGGAAAGAGAATCCAAGAAAACATGACCTGGATTCAGGATAGATGATCGGGCGATGGAGAAAATGCGCATCCGGTTACTTTGATTCAGGGATCAAGTCGTCTCAAACCGCTCGATCAAGGCGAGCTGATAATCAACGCCACCCGTCCCGCCAGCAGGTCGCCGGGCGACTCGCCGGGATCGATCTCGATCAGCTCGACCGGGAAGCCGAGGTTGTGCGGGCGCAGCACCAGCCGGTTGCAGACAAAATCCACATAGCGCAGGGTCAGGTGCGCCCCGTGGCGGACGGCGTAGAGGTTGGGCCGATTGGGCCGGCGAGGCAACAGCGAGATATAGTGCCGGTCGAGCAGCGCGAAGGCGTCGTGCAGCAGCAGCGGCTCCATCGGCAAGGCGTCGGCGGCCAGCACACGGATTGCGACAAATCGCTGCCAGGCGAGCCGCGAGTTGGTGGCGCGGTCGGTGAGATTCTGTAACACTGCCGCCGGCAGAGGCAGCATGGACTGCACCGCCGAAGGGCGGATATTCGGCTCAAAAAGCGCCGCGGCGTGGGAAACCAGGGGAACCGACCAGTCTTCCTCCCCGTCGCCGGACTCATTCCCGGCCTGCCGCGGCGCAGGCAGCAGGTCGGCGGCCGTCAAATGCTGCGCGGCCAGGATGCGGTCCATGGCCTCCAGCGAAAGCCGTCGCCGCCCGCGCAAAAAGTTGGAGAGGTGAGGCTGGCCGAAACCGGTCTCCCGGGCCAGCAGCGAGACGCTGAGCGACCCCCGCTGCATTCTGCGCAGCAGTTCCAGGCGGAGCCGTTCATGCATCTGGGTGAAATTCATGTGTGGAAAATTTGCCCCCAGCAATAGCTGCGACGTGTGCCTATTTCTTCTGGAAAAGCTAGACGGGGTGATTGGCCTTCATTTTCAGCGCTTGGTGGACGATTGGGAAGCAAAGCAAGGAAAAGCCTCTGGGGCGATTGACTCCAGATGCGCATATTTCTAAATTTGCTTCACTTAATCTCGCATTGGCTTGTGGGAATCTGTGGGGAAACGTCTCATTTCCGCCAGGCCAGACGGGGCAAATCTCAGCCCCCTTCGCGGCAGACGATGAGCCATTGCCGGAGGACATCGATCCCGCCCGGCGATCCCATCCCGGCTCCGTTGCGCCCGCCAGAGGCGCACGGCGCCAGCCGAGACGAGACCATTCCGAGATCTGCGCGCTAGGAGCATGACAAGAAAACAAGAGAAGCCGGACGGCAATCTCCATCGGGGCGCAAGAACCCCGAGCCGCAGCTCCCGCTTCTCTTTACCCCGCGGAACGACAAAGGATCGGCAACACCGTCGGGAGAAGGCCCGTATACGGAGATTCAGTCATGAATTTGCGCGTGCAATTGAAAGTCTGCGAGGGGTGCGGCTGTCTTTGGTATCGCACCCAGGCCCAAGGGACTGTGTATTGCAAACAGTGTGAGACGAAGTTGAAAGACTTTCCCTCACCGGAAAGCCGTAAGCGGCGCGGGCGTCCAAGCCGCAAACCGGGGTTGAGGGTTTGGGCGGTGGCTGAAGGAACAGGAGGCGCAGAATGAGCGCAGCCCTCCAGTTGCCGGTGGTTTGGGGATCGATCGGTTCCTCGCTGGCGTGGCAAAAAGGAGAAAGGACAGGACAGAAAAAGCCGCCGGCACGCGCCGACGGAACCCCCGCCAAGGCGCCGGTTGACGAGCCGGTTAGCAGCCTGGCTTTCTACCGGAAGCATACGGAAAGCATGTTGCGCCGCTATCTGTATGCCTCCATGCAGGTGGGCCGCGCGCCGTCCATCCTGGGCGACCCCATCGCCCGGGGCTGGGCATCGAGCCGGCCCGTACGCACCTTCGAGGACGCGGTCATCTTTGTCCTCGACGTGGAAGCGTGCCTGGATCAACTGGGCTCGCTGGACCGCCAGATGCTCAGCCGGATCGTGCTCCAGGAGTACACGCAGGCCGAGGCAGCCACCTTGTTGGGAATGAGCGTGAGAACCATCTCCTACAAATTCCCCAAAGCCCTGGACCGGCTGACCGAGAAGCTGCTGGAGAACGGGCTGCTGGTGTTGCCGGACTGATCCAAATCCCGGCAGACAATGAGGAGGGAGCGCATCATGAGCGCTCCCCTTCTTTCTCAATGTCCGTCACTCTGAGCAACACGACCCGCAGCTTGATCGCCCAAAAATCTCTGTTATCTTGGACGGGACCGCCGGTCCAGGCCGAAGTCTGCTCCAAACCGACCAAGTTACCTTCGAGGAGGCTTTTCCTTATGCTTGCTGTCCCCCGTCATGCCGCTCTTCTTCTGCTTTTGTCCTCTGCCGCGCTGCTTGCGCAGCAGCCCGCATTCCCGCCCACCACGGCCACCGAAGCGCCCAG
>JAATFE010000160.1 GCA_015655365.1 Terriglobales bacterium | reverse complement strand
CTCTGAAGTCCGTTGAGGAACTCACGAACGACAAAAGCAGATTCTTCGACTCACCACCCCCGAACTGAGAAACGTTCGGGGCCCCGTTCGCTCAGAATGACAGCCTCCGTTTTGTTATGAACTTTAGAGACAGGACACTAGCTGCGAAAACAAAGACACGGCCAAGGTGGACACCCAGTGAAAGAGGTACGCAATGTTACTGTGCGCTGCCAGTCGGTTTCACGGGCAGGTCCTTGCCGTGCTCGGGATCGTACTGGTTTTTGTCCATCCACTGCTTGAAGTCGGCAGCGGGTTTTAGTTGGACTTGGCCATTTTCGTTGGTGTAGGCGACATGCTCCTTCATGGCCACGTTAATGGTGCAGGTCTTGTCGGCGGCGGGTTGCATGATCTCCAGTTGCTTGTCTTGCGTCTTCCAGCGGGCCAGGTAGGTCTCATAGCCCATCGAATCCATCAGACGGGTCTGGCAGCGGTAGCTGAAGTCGAAGCCGCGGGGCTGGCTGCCTTCGTAAAGGTTGGCGCGGCCCTCGCCTTCCACCAGTTCGGGACCCGCCTGCTGCTGCGAGGCGTAGTGCGAAACGCCGTTGTGGGCGAAGATATGGATGCGCAGCGGAAAGTCGGCGGGGTTCAGGCTGCTGGCCGCAACTTCCGTGGGCTTGGTAATGGTGTTCTGGCCATGCTCAGGATCGTACTGGTACTTGGTCATCCATGCCTTGAACTTTTCGGCCGGCTCCTCGCCGAAGTTCCCGTTGCTCTTGTAATAGGCGATTCCGTCTTTCATGGCGACGCGGAACTTGCAAGTCTTGCCGGAGACCGGCAGCAGGAGTTCCATCTCGACGTTGGCTTTCTTCCAGCGCGCCGGGTAGGTCTCGTAACCCATGGAGTTCATGAGGCGCTCATCGCAGACATACTGAAAGTCGAAGCCGCGAGGCTGGGAGTTTTCGTAGAGGTTGGCACGGCCCTCGCCATCGACATCGTTGAGCGACCGAATGCCGCCGTAGCCAGAGTAATGCGAGATGCTGTTATGGCTGAAGATGTGAACGCGGAGAGGATAATCGGCCACATTCTTCGCGGCGAATCCTCGCATGGGCACCAACAAGGCAAAGACGAGTGCGACAAGGGATAGAGATGAGATGCGACGCATGAATCACTCCTTCAAGAAGAATTGCTAATGTTTTTGTTGCAGGCGGCACGGACAATTGGCCGCGCGATTTGGTTCGTTGAGGTATGCGTGTTCCCACCTCTTTTCCGCACCGAGAATGGTAGTGGATCGAGTACGGAATTTGTGTAAAACCTGATGACCGGAGGCCGGATTGACCCGTTCCCCGGCTTACGGTTGTGCCTCGGATGCGTTAGGCTGATTGGGATCGAGAGGCTGGATCGGCAGCTCGTCGCCGTCCGACTCGGGCATAGGGTTCCCCGCGCTTACGAGCAAGAAAGATGTCTGCATTTGCCTGCTACCAGTAAAGAGCATGGAAGTGGCGAAACGTTCGGTCGGGGTCGGGAAATATTGTGCAGAGGGGCGGAGATGGGATGCGAACGGGGCAGACGATTTCTCCGGATCGAGAATCAGGACTTCGCCAGTTTTGTCGTGTCGTACCAATTGACCGTGGTCAAACCGACCTTGGCAGGGTAGGCATCGGAAAGCGTCCTGTTGTTCGGTAGCCAGAATAATTGTTCATATCCACCTTCTGTCTCAGAGATCGGAAACTACGGTTCGATGACTGCCTTGGAGAGATGCCTGGGCCGATCGACGTTCACGCCGCGCTCCAGGGCCATGAAGTAGCTGAACAGTTGCAGCGGAATCACCTCCGGGATGGGCAGCAGGTGCTCGCTGGCCGGTTCCACAAAGACGCAGTCGGTGGCCAGCGCCGCCACTTCGCGGTCGCCGGTATTGGCCAGGGCAATCACGCGCGCGCCCTGCTTCTTCATGTCCGCGAGCAACTGCACGGTCTTTTCGTAGCGCACCACGGAGGCGTCGAGGGCGCGGTCCACGGTGGCCAGCACCACCAGCGGCACCTGCTCGCCGACCAGGGCATTGGGCCCATGCTTCAGCTCGCCGGAGGGGTAGGCTTCGGCTTCCACATAGGAGGCTTCTTTCATCTTCAGCGCGCCTTCACGGGCGATGGCGTAGTGGACGCCGCGGCCGAGGTAGAGGAACGTGGTGGCGTCGCGGTATTTGGCGGCCAGGGAGGCCATCTGGGCGCTCCATCCATCCAATTGGCGCTCGATTTGGCCGGGCAGGGCGATGAGTTCGGCAACCCTCGTTTCGACCTCGGCGCGGGAGAGCGTGGTCAATCGGTGCGCTTCATAAAGTGCTAAGAGATAGATTGCGGTGAGCTGGCAGGTGAAACTTTTGGTGGCAGGGATGGCAATCTCGGGGCCGGCGTCCAGGGGCATGGAAGCCTCGGCCTCGCGGGCCATGGTGCTGCCGTGCACATTGGCGATGGCCAGGGTGGGCTGGCCGCCGGCGCGGGCCGAGCGCAGGGCCGCCAGGGTGTCGCTGGTTTCGCCGGACTGGGAAATGACGATGACCGAGGGATGGCGGGGATTGACGGCGACGCGGCAACTGTATTCGCTGGCATACTCCACGTCCACGGCCAGCCCGCAGAGGTCTTCAAAGAGGATTTCGGCGGCCAAGCCGGCGTGGCGGCTGGAACCGCTGGCGGCAATCAGTACCTCGCCGCGGGGATTGAGCCAGTCGGCGAGCGGGGCGAAGGCCTGGGCAGAGAGCGCGTGGCCGTTCAGGTAAAGATCGAGAGTGCGGCGAATTGCCTGAGGCTGTTCGTGGATTTCGCGCAGCATGGCGGGAGGAAGATCGGGCATTTTGGGGTTGCTCCTTGCGGTTTGGGTCGCGAAAGGACCGGACAGATGATTTTATAGGGGTGAGTGACGGGTACGTCGGCCAAATTCCGGTGAGTAGAGTCAGGCTGCAACGCCAGGGCGCAACGGTGTAGGATAACTTCGACTCTCAGGGTGGGCTACAACTCCCCCTGCGGAATCTGCGTCCAAGGCGTTGGAGCATGGCTGGAACCGCATTGCGACAGGGAGCCTGTGTCGCTTTTGCGGCAGAACTCCGCAGTGGAACTGGGATTTGCGGCATACCCTGGAATTTGGTACGCTCAGGCATTCTTCGAGCAGAGCGAAAGGAGAACTTCGTCATGGCAGAGGAAACGAAATCATACGGTCTGGCTTGGTTTGTGGCTGGATTAGGCGTGGGCGCGCTGGTGGGAATTCTTTATGCCCCCAAGAGCGGCCGTGAGACGCGTGAAGACCTGGCGAGCGGCGCCCGCGAGGGAACCGAATACCTGCGTCAGCGCACCCGGCAAGCTGCCGAGCAGGTAGGCACGCTGGTCGACAAGGGCAAGGAGCATGTGGGCGAGTACGTCGAGCGCGGCCGCGAGGTTGTGGATCGCGGGCGGGCGCAGTGGGAAGAGTTCGTGGAGCGAGGCAAAAACCTCGTCGCCGACCAGACCACCCGGGTGTCAGCGGCTGTAGACGCGGGACGCCAAGCCTATCAAACCACGACCGCTGCCGAAGAACCCCACGTAGAGTAGCAGTAGCTCCAGGAAGGCATTTTTGCCGGCCTGGTTTTTGTGCTTCATCGTCCGTTTCAGAGCTGTGCGCGCGAGGCCTGGGCGAGGCCCGCGCACAGGCTCTGGACTGAACGCGCTCCCGCGTCCGGGAAGCGCCCTCAAGAAATACCGTCGCAAGTCCGCAGAGGTTCTGCGCGAGATCATGCCGATGACCAATTTAGACAATCAAACCATTCAGCTCATTTTTATCGCAATCACGGCGCTGGCAGTTCTGATGCAGGCGGTCATTCTGCTGGCGATCTTCGTATCCGTTCGCAAGACCGCCAAGTCCGTGACCGAGCAGGTCGAGGAGCTGCGCAACTCGGTGATGCCCATCATCGATACGACCCGAGACCTGATGAACCGCGTGGCTCCGAAGGTGGAAGCCACTGCCGCCGATCTGGCGGAGATTGCTCACGGGCTGCGGGCGCAGACCGCGCAGATGGAGTCCGCGGCGAATGAGATTGTGGACCGTGTGCGCCGCCAGACCGGCCGGCTGGACAAGATGTTCACCGGCGTTTTGGACGGTGTGGACCGGGCCGGCGCCTATGTGGCCGATGCGGTGAGCAAGCCGGTGCGGCAAATTTCAGGCTTGCTGGCGTCGCTCAAGGCGATCGTCGAATCGCTGCGCAACTCCTCGTCGGCGCACCGTGAAACGCACGTTCCCAACGACAAGGATATGTTCGTCTAAATAATCCAGCCCCCGCCAACCACTTCGTCACCATCGTAAAAGACGGCCGACTGGCCGGGAGTGACGGCGCGCTGCGGTTCGTCGAAGACTGCGACCACCTCGCCTGCTTCCGCTGGCGACAGCGTGGCCCAGGCCGGCTCATGCCGGTGGCGGATCTTGATCTGCACGCGCATGGGGCCGGTCAGCTCGGGAATACTGATCCAGTTCAGGCGTCCGGCGCGCAGAGCGCGGGTGGCCAGTTCGGGGTCGGCGCCGACGGTGACGCGGTGGCTGGCCGGGTCGATGTTAAGCACATAGAGCGGCGTGGGCGAGCTGACGTGCAGGCCCTTGCGCTGGCCCACTGTAAAGTTGAAGATCCCGTCGTGATGGCCCAGAACTTCTCCGTTGGAAGTGACCATTTCGCCGGCAGTTTCCGGGATCTGCTTGCCCTGCTCCTCGAGATAGGCGCTGAGGAACTGCTTGTAGTCGCCGCCGGGGATAAAGCAGATCTCCTGCGAGTCGGGCTTTTCGGCCAGGGCCAGACCGTGCTGGCGGGCAATCTCGCGTACCTCGGGCTTGGTCAGGCGGCCCAGCGGGAAGAGGGTGTGGGCGAGCTGCTCCTGGTTGAGGCCGAAGAGGAAATAGGTCTGGTCCTTGGCCTTGTCGGCGGGGCGCTTCAGAATCCAGCGGCCGCGCCCAGAATCGCGATGGGCGTCGAACTCGTTGACGGCGTAGTGGCCGGTGGCGATCTGGCTGGCGCCGATGGAGCGGGCGGTCTGGAGCAACTGGTCGAACTTCAGGTGGTTGTTGCAGAGGGAGCAGGGAATCGGCGTGCGCCCGGCCAGGTACTCCGCGACAAAGGGCCGCACCACATCCTGCTCGAAGCGCTCTTCCTGATTGACGACGTAGTAGGGAATGCCGAGTTGCACGGCGACGCGGCGGGCGTCGTAGACATCGTCCAACGAGCAGCAGCGTCCGGCCTTGGGCGCGTCGGGAATGCCATGCTTGCCGGCCAGCCGCGTCTGGTCCCAAAGCTGAAGGGTGAGGCCGACGACGGTTCCGCCTTCGGCTGCGAGCAGGGCTGCGACCGTCGAGGAGTCGACCCCTCCGGACATGGCTACGGCAATGGTTTCTGTTTTTGTCATAGATGAAAAACGTCTAGTGCGAACTTGCTTCAGAGAACAAGGGCCAGGCGATTTGAGCCACAATGGTCGTGCCGAGGGTCAGCAGAAAGCCGGCCATTTGAGGATGAGCGGGCCACAGGATATGCCCGATGCCGAACAACCACGCTCCCAGCCCAACCGCAGTTCCAATCAAAGTGATCTTCAGAGTTTTCATGGCAAACCCTCCATTGTTGGATACGCCAGAAAACGGGTTTGGTTCAATTTCGGCAAAATGCCTCGTCCCGAGCGTCGCCGAAGAGGAGAAGCATGAAAGGGGAATGCTCAGCCCAGCGTTCCAGCCACGACCGGCGAAAGCTCCCGCAAACGCGCGACGGCTTCCGGTACTATTTGCAAAACGTAGTCCACATCGGCATCGGTCGCGGTTTTGAGCAGGCTGAAGCGCAGGCTGGCGAGGGCATGATTCCTGTCTAGTCCCATGGCCATCAGCACATGGCTGGGTTCGGTGGCTCCGGAGTGGCAGGCCGATCCGCCGGAAACCGAAATGCCCTTCAAGTCGAGCGCGATGACCAGCGCCTCGCCTTCGAGTTGATCGAACGAAATGTTGGTGGTGTTGGCCACGCGGGCAACGGGCTGGTCGCCGTTCCACGCGCCGTTGACGCTGGTGCCGGGAATCCGCAAAAGCCCTGTTTCCAAGCGATTGCGCAGGGAAGCGAGGCGATCCATGGCTCCATCTTCCAAGCTGTGCATGGCCAGTTCGACAGCTTTTCCCATGCCCACTATGCCGGTGGTGTTAGAGGTGCCCGCGCGCTGGCGGCGTTCGTTCGCGCTGCCCAGGATAAGCGACTCCACAGGCGTGCCGCGGCGCACGAACATGGCGCCTACGCCCTTGGGCCCATGCATTTTGTGGGCGCTGATGGCGAGCAGGTGACAACCGAAGCGGCGCACGTCGAGCGGAACCTTGCCCGCGCCCTGCACGGCATCGATATGGAAAAATGCGCCAGCTCCGGCGGCGATTTTGCCGATTTCCTCAACCGGCTGAAGAACCCCG
>JAATFE010000200.1 GCA_015655365.1 Terriglobales bacterium | reverse complement strand
CTGGGCTGGGTGGGCTTCGACCCCACGAATAATCTGGTCGCCCATCGCCGCCACATCCGCACCGCCGTGGGCCGGGACTACGCCGACGTGCCGCCCACGCACGGCATCTTCCGCGGCCAAACCGACAGCGAGCTCTACGTGGCCGTGCATGTGGAGGCCAGCGAGCAGCCGCCGGCTCTCGACCGCAAGATGCCCATCCCCGACGATTGGAGCGTGCTGGTGGAGCGCGCCCAGCAACCTCCGGAGCGCAGCCAGCCCCTCGTCGATTTGCAGCAAATGCAGCAACAACAATAATTTACGCCGTACGTTGCCCGGCGGTTCGAAGGCCCTGGAAGAGTCGGGTTAAGCCTTGTTGAACCCCATGTCAATTTCAATAGTGAATAATTATGCACAAAAATATTCAAAAATGTATAATTACTACATTGACGGGCGCTTCTCCCCGAAGCCGCCTTAATTACAGTAAGACGCGCTGCAGAGCGGTTCCTTTGTGCTCCCCATTGCGTTAGACCCTGCGGAGCGGATTTATTTCCAGGGAAAATTCCATACATTGAGCGGCCTGCACCGGAGCCGCCCAGCATGAGCCTGTTTGTTTCGCAGCGGAACGGACAGTATGGCAGAACCTTTGGAGGAAAGCCTTGAAAAAGTCCCTATGGGGATGGATGCTTTGTTGCATTCTTTCGTTTGCTACATTAGCCGTCGGTCAGACCGCGAGTACCTCATTACGCGGCGTCGTAAAAGATCCCAGCGGAGCCTTGGTTCCGGGGGCGGACGTTAACCTTTTGAACAAGGCGAACGGCAAGACCCTGAGCGCTACGGCGAACAACGCCGGCCTCTACGTATTTGCCCAGATTCCTCCGGCCAAATACACCATTACGGTTTCCGCCGCAGGCTTTGGCAACCAGACCAAGACTGCCGAGCTCCTCGTCAACCAGCCCGCCACCATCGACTTCGCGCTGACGGTTGAAGCCAGCACATTTACCGTGGACGTCAGCGCCTCCGCGCAGACCTTGAACACCTCCGACGCCACCCTGGGCGATTCCGTGGGCAATGTGACCATTGAATCTCTGCCCATGGAAGGCCGCGATCCCGTCTCCCTTCTTACCCTTCAGCCCGGTGTGCTCTACCTGGGCAACCCCGAGGAAAACAGCACGGTTGACAGCCGCAGCGGCTCGGTGAGCGGCGGTCGTTCCGATCAGGGCAACGTTACCCTCGACGGCATGGACGACAACGACCAGATCGCCGGAGCGGCCTTCACCGGCGTCCTGCGCGCAACCTTGGATTCGACCGAAGAGTTCCGCGTCACCACCTCCAACAGCACGGCCGACTCCGGCCGCAGCTCTGGAGCGCAGGTCTCCATCGTTACCAAGAGCGGCGGCAATAAGCTGCATGGCGCTTTGTATGAGTACTATCGTCCCACCAACACCGTGGCCAACCAGTGGTTCAACAAGAACACCGAGCTCTTTCTGGGCGAGCAGAACACCCCCCAGAAGTACGTTATGAACACCTTCGGCGGCAGCCTCGGCGGCCCCATCAAGAAGGACAAGCTCTTCTTCTTCTTCAACTACGAAGGCCAGCGCAAGGCCATCGACGATGTTGTCACCCGGATCCTTCCCACGCAGCAGTTCTATCAAGGGTCGCTCGGCTACCAGGACAACAGCGGCGCAACCCACTGGCTCAAGGCATCCGACGTGCAGGCTCTCGACTCGGATTGCGACACCAACGTCACCTGCGGCCCGAACCCCAACGTCCGCGCCTACTATGGCTCGTTGGCGGACAAGGGCATGTACGGCACGGCGCCGACCGTCGGCGACGGCATCAACAACGCCGGGTTTATCTTTGCTTCTCCCGCGCCCTCCACGCTCAACACCAGCATTGCCAAAATCGACTACAGCCTGAGCAGCACGCAGCATATTTTTGCGCGCGCCAACCTCCAGAAAGACACCCAGGCCGGGGATGAGAATCTGCCTGGCCAACCCGCCGCCAGCGCGCATGTGGACAACACCAAGGGCTTCGCGATCGGACACACTTGGACGCCCACTTCCAACGTTGTCAACGATCTCCGCTACGGCTATATCCGCCAGGGATACTCCACTCGCGGCATTGGCAGCGGCACGGGCGACTGGGTCGTCTTCCGCTTCCTCTCTCAGCCCGAAGCCCAGACCCGCTCCACCCTGGTCAATGTGCCGGTTCAGAACATCACCGACAACCTGACCTGGAGCAAGGGAACCCACACGCTCAGCGTTGGCGGCAATTGGCGCGGCATCCAGAACAATCGCGCCAGCGACGCCAATTCCTACACCGGCGGCAGCACCAATCCTTATTGGTTGAGCAATTTCCCCAATTCCCCGAGCGATCTGGGAGACGGCTTCGCCAACTCCTACGAAATCGCTTATGGCACCTTGATGGGCACAGTGCCCGAGAGCACCAATCGCTACAACTACTCGGTAACCAGCCCCACCTCCGGCACCCTCTTCGCGGACGGCGCCATGATCAACCGCCACTTCAAGGCCAACGAATTCGAATACTACCTGCAAGATGCGTGGCGCGTCACGCCGACCCTGACCGTCACCTACGGCGTTCGCCACTCCATCCTTCAGGCCCCGTACGAAACCAAGGGCCAGCAGATCTCTCCCACCGTCGATACGCACAACTGGTTCCTCAAGCGCGCTTCGGCGGCCGCCGCGGGCGATACTTTCGAGGATCCGCTCTCGTTCGCACCCAGCGGCAAGGCAAACAACCGTCCCGGTTACTGGGCCAAGCAGAAGGCCAACTTTGCTCCGCGTCTTTCCGCGGTCTATGCGCCTAACCCGCGCACCACGATTCGCGCCGGCGCCGGCATGTACTTCGATCACTTTGGCGAAGGCATCGTCAACTCCTTTGACCAGCAAGGCTCCTTCGGCCTGAGCAATGCAGTCATCTCTCCGGCCTATACCGTCTCGTTCCAGCAGTCGCCGCGCTTCACCGGTCCCCAGGCCATTCCGGCCACGGGTTGCCCCAACCCCTCGTCTTCCGTCAAATATCCCTACTCGCCGATTTCCAGTGCGAATGGTGCGGACATGGCTCTCAATTGCGGCCTGGCCATCACCTGGGGCATCGACAACCACCTCAAGACGCCTTATGCCTACTCCTTCGACATGTCCGTTCAGCGCGAACTGCCTGCCGGCTTCGAGGTTGAAGCCAACTATGTCGGCCGTCTCGGACGCCATCTGCTGGAGCAGCTCGATCTGGCCGAGCCCGTCAACATGGTCGACAAGAAGAGCGGCGGCGACTACTTCCATGCCGCGGCTGCGCTCTCCAAAATCACCGATCAGAATGCCGGCTGCAATCCGGGTAACAGTGCCCAGAACCATTGCACGGTGCCGAACGTGGCCAAGATTCCTTACTTCGAAGACATGTTCCCCTTCATGGCCAATTCGGATTACAACGGCGAAAGCGCCACCCAGGCCATCTACAACGACCGGTGGTCCAACAACCGCTACGGTGGCGGCGAAACCAACGCCCTCTACTCGCTCGACCTGTACGACAACCCCGCTGGCCCTCAGTTCCAGTTCTTCCAGAGCCAGTTCTCCTCGCTCTATGCGTGGTCTTCCATCGGCACCAGTTCCTACAACGCGCTCCAGGTTACGTTGCGCCATCCGTCCAGCCACGGCTTGACCACCGACATCAACTACACCCTCTCCAAGTCTCTCGACATGGGCTCGGGAGCGGAGCGCTCCAACGAGAACTCCACCGACGCCTTCGCTGGCTCGGCCATCCAGAACAGTTGGAACCCCAAGCTGAACAAGGGCGTTTCCGACTTCGACACGCGCCACCTGATCACCATCGACTGGGTTTATGCGCTTCCCGTAGGCCGTGGAAAGTATGTGCTGGGCGGGGCCAACCGCATTGTGGACGGCGTGCTGGGCGACTGGCAGTGGTCGGGCCTGAGCCGCTGGGCCAGCGGTCTGCCCTTCTCCGTCTATGAGCCTGGCTATTCAACCAACTGGGAGCAGGGCGGCATGGGTGTCGTCACGGCTCCGGTCAAGGTGAAGCGGCACATCGTTGGCGGCATTCCCCAGGTGTTTGCCGGGGACACCGCCGCCGCCATCAACAACGGCGTCAACAACGGCACTCCGATTCGCCTGCCCTACCCAGGTGAAGCCGGCATGCGCAATGTCTTCCGCGGCGATGGGTACCTCGACATCGACTCCTCGCTGACCAAGACCTGGAAGCTGCACGAAGAAATGAAGCTGAAGTTTGCCGCCGAAGTTTATAACGTCGGCAACAACGTCCGCTTCGACGACAGCCCAACCAACCTCAACGGCAATCTGACTCAGGGCACCTTCGGCGCGTACGGCGGCATGTTGACCACCTATCGCCGTATGCAGTTCGGCCTGCG
>JAATFE010000387.1 GCA_015655365.1 Terriglobales bacterium | reverse complement strand
CTGAATCTCGCCGATCACCTGCTGCGGCAGGGGACGGCCGCTGACTACGTTGCGCAGGTACTCGGGAATCTGCTCGACGGTTTCGGGAGTTCCGTGAGCCAGCAGGAGGACGGCTTGTTTAGCCATTCGATGTCTCCAGGCGGAACTCTTTGACCATGCGGACGACTGCCTGTACATTTTCAACCGGCGTGCCGGGGACAATACCGTGGCCGAGGTTGAAGATGTGGCCGGGACGGCCGTTGGCAGCTTGGAGAATTTCTTTCACGCGCAGTTCGAGCACTTCAACGGGAGCAAAGAGAGTGATCGGGTCGAGGTTGCCCTGCACGGCATGGTGGGGACCCACAGCGCGCCAGCCCTCGTCGAGCGGCTGCCGCCAGTCGAGGCCGATCACGTCCGCGCCGGTGGAGGCCATATCGCCGAGGAGCCCCGCGGTTTCGACGCCGAAATAAATGACCGGCACGCCCAACTGCTGAACAGAGCGCACCAGGCACTTGGTCGCTTCCAGGGCGTAATCGCGATAGTCGGCCAAGCCCAGCGAGCCCACCCAACTGTCGAAAATTTGGATGACATCTGCGCCTGCCTGAACCTGAAGACGGCAATACTGCTCGAGGACGAGCACGATTTTGTCCAGCAACATGCGCCAGGAGGAGGTGTCGCGGTACATCATCTGCTTGGTGTGGATGTAGTTTTTTGAGCCGCCGCCTTCGATCATGTAGCTGGCCAAGGTGTAGGGCGCGCCACAGAAGCCGATAACGCCCATGCGGTCGCGGAAGTGGGCAGCCACCTTCTCGATGGCGCGAGCCACATAAGCCAGGTCGCCGGCGCGGTCGGTACGCAGGGCACGAACATCCTCGGCGGTGCGAAGAGGGCGATGGACCACCGGGCCCTCGCCGGCCATGAACTCGAAGTCCAGCCCCATGGGCTCCAGCGGCAACAGGAGGTCGGCAAAAATGATGGCGGCGTCCACGCCCAGCTTTTCCGCGGCGGTAATGGTGACCTCGGCGGCCAATTGCGGCTGCTTGCAAATTTCGACCAGGGTATGGTGCTTGCGGACGTCGCGATACTCCTGCATGTAGCGGCCGGCCTGGCGCAAGAACCAGACGGGAGTGCGATCGACAGGGCGGCATAGACAAGCGCGCACAAACCGGGTGCCGCTGAGGATGGTTTCAGGTGCGGCTACAGTTTCTTTCATCGGATCCATATAGAGAAGATTCTACTGGGAGCAAGTGGGCCACAAAAAAATCGGCCCCCGTCATTAACGGGGGCCAAGTTGCCTTGGTTCTCTCATATTGAGAGCTTGGTTGGCGGCCTTACGGCGGGGGGCCGTTAGCGCGGGGCATTGCCTCGTGGAGGGCCTGAAATTTTCAGTGCTGCTCCGCGCTTATAGGTAAGTCGCATCCCGGGGGAGGTGCGCTTTACTGGGCCGCCAAACTGTTTTCCATCAACCGGATCTGCACGGAGCTGGTCTTTGTCAGCTTGGCTTCATCCTGGTCTGCCACCTTGGCATTGCCCAGAGAAACCGCGTGCAAACGGTAGACGGGAATCTGATGTTCCGTAACGAGGTAGCGCTTGACCGCTTCGGTCAACCGCCCGGAACTCTGGATGCCGGCGCTGCCGGCGAGGGGAGAATGTCCTTCGATCTCCAGAATGTAACCTTGATGGCCGGCGAGGTTAGCCGCCAGTTCATCGAGCTGCTTGCGCGCCTCCGCCGAAACCACCGGCTGGCCGCTGCGGAACTTAACTTCAACGCCATTCACCTGACGATATTGATCCAAGCCATCGACCTTCGCGTTGAGGAGGTCGACATGGGTGCCCGCGCCCTGCGCGGTCATGCCGGCTCTCTTGGCCTGGTCGCCAGCAGCGGTAGCGGTCTGATTGGCTCCGTCCGCGGTGGACTGGGCCTTGCTGATACCCGCCTGCGCCCTGCTGTCCACATCCTGAATGTCGCGCGCATTCTTGGCGTTGACTTCATCCAGTTCGCTGAGGCGGTCCTTGAGCGGGTCCACCCGCTTGTTGACCCACTTCTTGCGGGCAAACGGATTCACGCGTCCCCAGAAGCCCTCTTTGGCATCGCTGATCGGAGGGGTGGCCGACTGCTGCTGAGCGGCCGTGGGAGGTGTGCTCTGCGGTTCCGCGGCGGGCTGCGCCTGCTGAGCGAACGCGGGGATGGCGAATGCGGAGGCCAGAACAAATACTGCCAAAGGGCCAGAAGTCACGATGCGAACTGCCGAATTGCTTTTCATGGGGCGAACCTCGCCAAATATGTTCTCCGCAAGGTCTCTGCGGGTTGAGCGGTGTTGCCTGCTCGCCTATAGGGATAGCAATGCCTGTGCCAAAGCGGGCCGGGCAAACCCAAAATACGCAATCTATTTAGATTGTGCGGATTATCCGTGCGAAGCGGCACGAGACAGCGTCAGCCGGCGGGGATTGCCGGTCGACGACCGTGTAATTTTTTCCTGAATGAGTATTTTCTACTTGGTAAATAAATGCAGAACAGAGAACAGAGATCAGGGAGCAGAGAGCAGAGATCAGAGATCAGGAAGGGTTATGGCTTGATTTGGTCTGTTCAAGCTACTTTGCTTCGACGTGGATGACGCGCACTTCTGGATAGGCGCCGTCCCAGTCGGGAGAGACCGTATCGAAGATGAGGCGAAAATCCTGCTCGCTTCCCGGCTTGAGCGGAGTTGCGGAGAGAGGAGCGACGTCAATATAGGGATCGCGCATACGGATGATCTTGAGCGACTGCGTCTCGTTCTGGGTCACCTCGTGGGCATAGTTGCGGAAAAGCACCTGCACGGTGACGCCGGTAACAGTCCGGCCGCCCTGGTTGGCGATGTGGCCGTCGAGGTAGGTCACCTTGCCTCCGGCCAGGTTGGCGGACTCGCTCATGGCCAGGCGGGAAATTGGCAAGCTGATTGCATAGCTATCCGGTACAGCAGTGAGTGGCGTGACTTGGGCAGCGCCTTTGTCATGCTCCAGGACCAGCACAACGACGGCCGCTGCGATCAGAACCACGGCTGCGGCGATGACCAGCGGAAGCCAATTACGCTCCTGCGCTTCGGAAGAAGGGACGAGTTGCGAATCGATGCTCACGACCGGATTTTACACCCGCAACCGAAGGAAAACGCCGGGGCTCGGCGTTCTGGTAATTGAAGGAATTGCGCAGGAGGACGATAAGGTTCCTGACGCAGCGATTTTGTTGGAATTTCAATCAGTTGCTTGGCATCTCAGACGGGCCAGAGCCGTCTAAGGAGTATGCGGGGAACAGGACCTGTAAATCTGGCGTAACCCTTGCCGCAGGGCAAAGAAAGGCAGGCGCGCGATGAGTTCTTCTCCCGAACCCACTCCCAACCGTCTGCAGTTGGACATCGACCGGATGGAAGGCTCCGGTCAAAGGGCCGATCTTATCTACCAGGCTGTAACCATTGCCGCCATACTGCTGTTGCTGGGCAGCCTGGGGCTGTTCTGAGCCGATTTTTCACCCGAATCGGGCGCGCTTGACTCCCGTTTTGCGGAAGTCCTTGCCGGTCATTTCTACACGAATACACATTTCCGCCAGGCGGGAAAGCATGCGGTCGCCGATGCGGTCGCCCAGGGAAGGCTCGCGCGCTGCACGCTCGGCATCGTTTTTGGCGCCGCTTCCGGCAGGCTGATCGACATAGTTGGTGGTGATGATGGTGGTCAGCTTGTCGTTGTAGCGGGTGTTGAGAATGAGAGCCACGGTGTCCCAAACCCACTCATTGGGCTTTTGCGCGCCGAGATCGTCGAGCACCAGCACTTCGGCGGAAAAAACCGGCTTGAGCAGCTCGAGCTCTGTGGTTTGCACCTGCGAGTTGTAGCTGTTCTGGATGCTCTTGAGTAGTTCGCGGTAGTCGCAAAACAGGCCCTTGACGCCACGCTCCCGCACCATCCGTTGCAAGACGCCCACGGCCAGGTGGGTTTTGCCTACGCCAATGGAGCCGGTGAAGAGCAAGCCTTTGCCAGCCGTATCCACCGGGTAGGCATCGACAAACTTGCGCGCGGTTTGGAGCGCCTCGCCGAGGGAGCGATCCGCATCTTTGTAAATTTCAAAGGAGTCCAAGATACAGTCCCGGTAGCGCTGGGGAACGTGGGCGGCAGCCAAGCGGCGCTCTTCGCGCTGCATCTCCTGGCATTGGCAGGCGCGGGAAACCCATTGCCCGGCATCGTTGACCACCCGAACCAGTCCGACTCCATCGCAAATCTCGCAAGTGCTCATCCCTTCAAGCGTAGCGCAATCGGCCTGGGAGCGTGTAGGAACAGGCCGATCTGTTGCTGTGGAAAAGGGTTGGCCAATTTTGAGCCGGAGTGCCTACAATCGAAACCGCGTGCGGACAAGGCTTTTTTCGGGCCGCAAAATCCCGTCCGCCAAGAGATGGAGACGATGCCGTGACTCGATTGAGCTTGCGCACTGCCTTGCTTGCCGCCATTTTTTCGATCCTGGTCGTTCCGGTTTGGCTCACTGCCCAGGAGCCCGCCAGCCTGCCCGAAACCAAAGCGCCGCCGACTGCGACGCCGGTTTCCGATTGGCAAAAGACGCATGAAGAGCAGTTGAAGAACGACTGGCCCTGGCTGGCCAGATTCAAGGAGGCCGATTTGGCACTGGCAAAGCCCGCGGCGGGCGAGAATCGCGTGGTTTTCATGGGCGACTCGATCACCCAGGGATGGCATTTTGACAGCGCGGTGGGTGGATTTCCGGGCAAGCCGTACATCAACCGGGGCATCAGCGGACAGACCACACCGCAGATGGTGCTGCGCTTCCGCCAGGACGTGATTGCACTTCAGCCCAAAGTGGTGGTGATTTTGGGCGGCACCAACGACATTGCCGGCAACACCGGGCCGATGACGCTGGAACAGACCGAGGACAACCTGGCCTCGATGGCCGATCTGGCCACGGCCAATCATATCCGCGTGGTGCTCTGCTCGGTGACGCCGGCCTTCGATTTCCCCTGGAGGCCGGGGCTGACCCCCGCGCCGAAGGTGCTGGCGCTGAACGCCTGGATCAAAGCCTATGCGGCAGCAAAGGGCTATGTTTATGTGGACTTCCACTCGGCCATGAAGGACGAGCGCAACGGCCTGCCGCCCACGCTGAGCAAGGATGGGGTGCATCCGCTTCCCACCGGCTATGCCATAATGGCGCCGCTGGTGGAAGCGGGGATAGCCAAGACGCTGGGTCGGTAAGACAGAGATCAGAGATCAGGGGGCAGAGATCAAAAAGCAGAGATCAGAGGGCAGAGATCAGAGAGCAAGGATCAGGGAGCAGGGAGAGGCCGGGCGGTTTGGCTGCAACGAGTCAAGGGCTCTTGTGCAGGCGCCACAGGCTTTATGGCCAACTTTGTCCCGAGCCAATCCGGCCCGGAGCAGTGTCACCCCGCCGATCTCTGATCTCTGACCCCTGATCTCTGCTTCTCCCCCAATTGCTAAACCGGTCCATTGCCCATACAATAGAAGAATTGCAGGAAAGGTCTGTCTACAGCGATGCCCAAGGAAAAGATTCATCCCATCTATGACGCGGTGCGGGTCGTTTGCGCCTGCGGAAACAATTTTGAGACACGGTCGACCAACAAGGGCGACATTCACGTGGAAATTTGCTCGGCTTGCCACCCGTTCTTTACCGGCAAACAGCGCCTGGTGGACACCGCCGGCCGCGTCGAGCGCTTCCGCCGCAAGTATGCCAAGTCCGATGGGGCTCAGGTAGCCGCGGCTGCTGCAGCAGCCAAGTAACCGGCTCGCAGCAATCGGCTCGTACGATTGGGCCTCCGCTCAGGCGGGGGCCTCGTTGTGTTGCAACACACTCAAGTCTGAACGAGGGATAGGCTATGCCACGCGCAAAACGTTCGATTCAGTCCACGACGACCATCGACGACTTCTCCCTGGTTTGGAATCTGCACCGCGAGCAGCAGTGGTTCACCGCGGACGGGTGGAAGGGCGTCGCCATCCACGTAAAGGTAGCCGTGGGCGTGCGCCGGGAGCTTTTTCTGGAGTTTCCGCCGGTCATCACGAAAAATATCGACGCCTTGCGAGATGCCCCTCCCAGGGTTCCCGTGACGGCGGCGATGGTCGAGGCAGGCATTCGGGAAGCAATCGCAGCAGGCTGGGATCCCGGTTCACGCGGACAGCCGTGCTTCTATCAAGTCGGCGAGTCGCAGGACTAAAAAACGGATTTCAGCTTTTTGAGTTCGTGCTTTCCCAGGTCCCAGAATCGGGACCTGGAGCACCCAAAGTTGGTACCGCCTCATGCGGTCAGAGATCTAGCAGCTAGAAGCTGGCGTGAAGGAATCCATGGCGGGCAAGGGTTTTACCGTGAAGAAGGAATGGGACAACCCCATGGAGCACGCGATGCCCGCGGAAGCGCGGGTACCGGCGGAGTTGCGCGTGGGGCCGGTATCCGTAACTCCGGCTACCGTGCTGGCACCCATGGCCGGAGTCACGGACACGGTCTTCCGGCG
>JAATFE010000224.1 GCA_015655365.1 Terriglobales bacterium | reverse complement strand
TGTATAAATGCTATGCCAGTTGCCAAATCGAGACGGTAGGCCGCGCCATTTGCAGCCTTGCTCGGCAACATAAAGAATCGCGTTGAGCACTTGGAGGTTTTCCAATTTCACATTCCCACGCTGAATCGGTAGGCTATCCTTTATCTTTTTGTACTGCTCAGCGGTGATCTCCATTAACTCCGATTATATCAGAGTTAGTGTTAACACGCCCTAGTACCGTGTCCGTGTAAATTCGTGCTCTCCCAGGTCCCAAAAGCGGGACATGGGGCACCCATTTTCCTGGGCTTGATTACGGAATCACGAGGACATGATTAGTCGCTATTTCATAACCTTGGTTTGAAAGGGCGCTGCGTTATCGGCTTCACTGTCAAACTCAGGAATTGGCTTTAACGGCTTGCTCATGGACGGCACTCATCCCTCGGGCTCGATCAGACCCGCCCTCGCCAGTAACCGGGCTGGCGCTTGGCATGGGCTGCGGCAAGGACAAGAATCATCTCGTCTCTCTCTTGAAAAATGACGGAATAGGGAAACTTGGCCAGCACGCGCTTTCGAGTGTTCTTTGTATAGAGGGGATAGAGTTGCGGGTTTGCAGCAATCTGCTTCAGCGAGGTTCCGATTTCCGCGAGAAAGGCATCTGCCGCTTCTGGGCTACGTTTGAAGTACCATTCAAACGCCTCGTTGATTTCCACCTGGGCCCGAGAATGGATGCGGAGAACTTTCTGATTCACTTCGCTAGCCTGGCACGCAGAGGCGCTTCCACTTCCTCCCAGGAATAGGTCACGGCGTTCCCGGCCTCAACCTCAGCCACACGCCGCTCAACCTCAGCCTTCCAGGATGCGTCAATCTCCGCATCGCTGGAGCCGTCTCCATGCTGGAGCAACTCCCCGATCAACCAATCGAACTCGCTAGGGGGCAAGCGGCGGGCATCTTCGAGAACTTCTTGGGCGCTTCGGCTCATGGGGAGATTGTAGCGCGGAAGCGGCAGCACGACTACATCATTCCCAGGTCCCAAAAGCGAACCGGGCGCGCCCAGCTACATGCTCAAGAATGCAGACATTGAATCACCATACCAGCCGACCAATACTGGACGTTCATCACTAAGAAACCCACTCGAACAAAGCCCAAACTGTAGCCCGTCCTCCCGCATCACGATCCTATATCCGTTCTCCGAGGACTCGCTCCCAACGAGCCAGACGGTTTGCTCATCGTCGATCACGCGGTCGTCCCGGACCGCCCGCACGATTACGGGAATCATTTTCGGTGGCACAAGAACTTGCCGCAAGGTGACTCCATGGTCATTCTTGGTCGACAGATGCTCTTCGCTCTGCGAGCGGATCAGCTCTCGAACTTCGTCTACTGTCATCTCGAATCACTCATATTGGAGCTTACTCCGCGTTATCGATCTGCGCCCTTTGCAGCTTATCGGAGTAATCCACATACACCGCCTTCCACGTACTAAAGAAGTCGATAGCTCCCAGCCCTTCGCGATGCCCGTTGCCGGTGTGTTTCACCCCGCCGAAGGGTAAGTGCACCTCCGCCCCAATCGTCGGCGCATTGATATAAATAATCCCCGCCTCCAGGTCTCTCATGGCGGTGAAGGCCCGGTTCACGTCCTTGGTATAAAGCGCCGTCGAAAGCCCATAGTCGATGGAGTTGGCAATCGCGACCGCCGCCTCGAAACTCTCGAACTCGATCAGGCAAACCACTGGCCCAAAAACCTCTTCCCGCGCAATCCGCATCCCCGGAGTTACCGCGCCCAGCACCGTCGGCTCAAAATAATAGCCGCGCTCGTAAACAGCCTCGGTGAGCCGGTGCCCGCCGGTCAGCAGTTTGGCGCCCTCGGCCAAGGCGATGGCGACATACTTTTCGGAAGTCTCAATCTGCGCCTCGTTCACCTGCGGACCCACCTCGACCGCCTCGTTCAGCCCATCGCCCACGACCAGTTTCTTGGCCCTCGCCACAAACTCAGCCGTAAACTTGCCGGCAATTCCCTTTTGCAGCAGGATGCGGCTGGTGGCCGTGCAGCGCTGACCGGTAGTGCCGAATGCGCCCCACAGAGCCCCCTCCAGAGCCAGTTCCAGGTTGGCGTCGTCCATCACAATCTGCGCGTTCTTGCCGCCCATCTCCAGCGAAACCGGCTTAAACAGCGCCGCCGCCCGCTGCGCCACCAACGCACCCACCGCGCTAGATCCGGTAAAGCTGATGGCGCGCACGTCCGGGTGCTCCACCAGCGCCATGCCCGCCGTCGCGCCACTGCCGCTCACCAGGTTGACCACTCCCGGCGGCAATCCCGCATCCATCAGCGTCTGCATCAGGTTATAGGTCGATAAAGGCGTATCCGTAGCCGGCTTGATGACGCAGGTATTGCCGCAAACCAGTGCCGGGAACAG
>JAATFE010000370.1 GCA_015655365.1 Terriglobales bacterium | reverse complement strand
TTTACGGCGCGTATCTGGCTCCCGAGGGCGTGAAGCCGCCAGCGCGCACCACCGTCCAAGTTTCCCGCTTGCCCAAAGATGTGCTGGTGGAAATCGAAGTCGTGGCCGAGGTCTAACGCCTGGCTCCCGCTGCTTTTCCCCGTTGCGCGCATCCAATCGCCGTAAGCCAGGAGAGATCCATGAGCGAAACGCCCGAAAAGATCGAGCGCACCGAGGCGGAGTGGCGCGCGCAACTAACGCCGGAGCAGTACCAAATCTTGCGCGAAAAGGCCACCGAACGGGCTTTTACCGGCGCTCTCACAGAGAACCACGAAACCGGCAACTACCACTGCGCCGGCTGCGGCGCGTTGCTGTTCGAGAGCGGGGCCAAGTTCGACTCCGGCTGCGGCTGGCCCAGCTTCACCCTGCCTGCCGGATCCACGGCCGTGGTGGAACACGAAGATCGCAGCTTTGGCATGAGGCGCGTGGAGGTGACCTGCGCCCGCTGCGGCGGTCATCTGGGCCATGTCTTCCCCGATGGCCCCAAGCCCACCGGCCTGCGCTATTGCATCAACTCCGGCTCGCTCACCTTCACGCGGGAAAAACCGTAGAAGCATTTTCGTGCAGGCACAACAAAACCCCGTCCGGGCAGGACGGGGTTCGCGTCGATCTTGAATTGACCGCGGCCAAACACAGCAGGCTGATGAGCCCGTTGGTTTTACGCCTTGGCGGCTTTGGTAGCCTTGGTGATCTTGCCGCTCTTGATGCAGCTGGTGCAAACCCGAACCCGCTTCGATACGCCGTTAACCAGCGCCTTGACTGCCTGCAGATTCACGCTCCAGCGACGACGGGTGATGTTGTGCGCGTGAGAGATGTTGTTGCCGAACTGCGGGCCTTTACCGCAAATATCGCATACCTGTGACATGACTTGGCTCCAGACTTTTTCGTTTCGTGCCGCCGGGATGTGCCGCCTTCGAGCGCCGGTAAAGACATGCTCAGGCCGAACCTGCCAGCAGTGGCAACCAGCGGAGCTCGTGAAGACACACTACCCCGACAGCCTGCCGAATCTCCAGTATACCCGGATTCAGCTTTTAAGCCAAACTGCAGACGCTTTCGGCTGCCGCCGCGCCGGACTATTCGGGCGGGCCGACGCTCACCACGAAATACGAGGCGCGCTCGGTTTTGCTGGCGTTCGAAATGTAGTGGTCGTCGCCCGCGACACAAAGGCCCATATCGCCGGCTTTGAGCGTCCGTGTTGTCCCAGAGGTCATCAGCGTGGCGGTGCCCTCATGGATGAACCACATCTCGGTGTGTTTGTGGTGCTCGATCGGCTCAGGCGGCGCGCCGGGAGCCAGTTCCGTGAAGTGCGACTCCAGGCGGATATTGTCGGGCACCATGCCCACCAGGAAGCGGTGCGAGGTGCGCACCGGGCGCTGGTTGCCCGAGGCCTCGCCTGGGACGAATTGGCCCGACTTCAGTTTGGGCAGTGAAGCTGGGGTAGCCGCGGTTTGCGGTCCCGCCTGGGCTTTGGCCAGGGGCGCAAGCGCCGGCGCAGCCATAAGCATAGGAAGCAGTGCAGAAAAATCACGACGATTCATGAGTCCCCTATTCATACGACAGACATCCTACCGATCACGGCGCATAACAGGCAAGCCGGGGCTTGCCTGCGCTCTACTGGCTCGCTCTCCGCCGTTCACATAGCCGCTGTCCCACTCGCCGCGGGCGCGCAACTGCTCAATCTCCTTTTTTGAAACAACTGTATTCAATAATGACAATGACGTGATCCACCGACATGGGTAGCAGTGTGACCAGGAAATCGCCCTTCGCGAAGCCCATGCGCAACATTTCACACGCCAGTGCCATAGTGAGGTGGTCAAAATCGCTCCATGTGACTACTTGGTCGACATCCGCACTGAGAATGGCAGGCTCATCCGGGCGGACCTTGGCCCACTTCGCTACTACATGATGAAGAAGATGGCGATCAGCAAAATGATTTTCGTAATCATCGAGGGTAAATTGAGGCACAGACATAACTTCACTCATTCATGGCCTTGCTTCTTTTGGTGCCAATCCATCTTACTGTGCATTTATCTAGTGCGGCCGACCGGGCAGGATGAAATGCTCTGCACAGCGCGGCTCATAAAAGTCGCCGGCCATGATGATCGGGCTGTCGTAAGGCGCCGGTTTGCCGTCGATCAACCGCTGCGGATAAAGCGCCTTGGCTCCGCAACTGCAATACGCCACCAGTTCGGTGATGTTTCCCGAGTAGGTGCGGACCAGCCAGGAAAGATCGAGCATTTCACCGAAGGGCATTCCGCGAAAATCGAGTTCCAAACCCGAAACCATCACGTCGTAGCCCGACTCCAGCAACCGCCTGGTGAATAGGAAGAGATCCTGGACAAACTGCCCCTCGTCGATGGCGACGCACTCGACGCGCTTGCCAATCTGCTGTTCCGTGGCCGCCAGAATCGGCAGAACCGTCCAGGGATCCGCGGACCGGAACGCGACTGCTTCCATCTTTCCGCAGCCCTTCTGGTTGCGGCTTTCCACCAGTCCGGCCGGCGCCTTGGTGTCGTCGCTCGGCTTCAGGAGCAGGACGTACTGCTTGGCATACTGGCGGCGCGTCTCGATTCTCCTCAGCAGTTCGGCGGTTTTGTTGCTCCGCATGGGCCCAACGATCAATTCCAATTTGCCTAACAAGGTCTTCTCCGACTTTCTCCGATATTCATTGTTGCCCGACACACATCAGCGCTGGCAAGTATTCCATATTTTATGCGGTGCGCACCTGAATCCAGCCGTAGCCTAGTGTGGTTCACCAATCGCAGTGAACCACGCCTGACCGCCATCAATGTAGAGGAATTCTACTAGGGCGTGTTCACACTAACCGAGATATAATAGGAGCTAGTGGAGATTACAGTCGAGCAGTACGAAAAGATCAAGGATAGCCTGCCGATTCAGCGCGGGAATGTGACGCTTCAGAACCTTGAAGTGCTGAACGCAATT
>JAATFE010000341.1 GCA_015655365.1 Terriglobales bacterium | reverse complement strand
TAGCCACGGCTGCCCCTCTCCGCCCGCTGGCGTCGCCAGGTTCGCCATCCTCTCAAACGCCTCGATGAACTCCGGCCGGCAATCCGGGTACCCGCTATAGTCCAGCGCATTCACGCCGATCAACACGTCGCTCGATCCCAGCACCGCGGCCCAGGCCAGCGCAAACGACAAAAAAATCGTGTTCCGCGCCGGCACATAGGTGATCGGGATCCCATGCGACATCTCGTCCGCCGTCCGCGCCTTGGGTACATCCACATCCGCCGTCAGCGCCGACCCGCCAAACAGCCGCAGGTCGATCGTCGCAATCTTGTGGCTCGCCGCACCGCCATGTGCCGCCACCCGCCGCGCCGCCTCCAGTTCGATTCCGTGCCGCTGTCCGTATTGAAACGACAGTGCGTACACCTCGAACCCCTGGCTGCGCGCAATCGCCAACACCGTCGCTGAATCCAGCCCACCGCTCAGCAGCACAACCGCTTTTTTCTTTGTATTTTCCATCATTCCCGTTCTTGCCTGTGCCCAATTGCGGCGTCGCCGCAAAGTCAAAAGCATCTCTCCATTTTACTGTTTGGCGCACTCCGCCCCAATCCACGACAATGGAGCCATGGATAGCCCACCGCTCGCCGCGCCCGAACTCGAGGACGGCGATTACTATTTCGATGGGAATTTCATGGTGTTTACCGAGGCCTACCACCTCAAGCGCGGCTACTGCTGCGGATCAGGCTGCCGCCACTGTCCCTACGGCCTCGCGCCAGCAGAACCCGAAGCCTAGTGCTCGAGTCTGAAATGCTCTGAATGTGCTTAAACCACTTTGGCCCCACCGCAGATGGTCAGCGCCCCGCACCGACTCCAGGCGGAGCCGCCGGTTGCCCCGGGACAGGCGCAGCCACCGCCGGCTCCCGCACCAGCACCGCAAACCGCGGAAACGCAAAGCTGCCACCCGCATCGTCGATCACGTTCAACTGGCACAGGTACGAGCCTGCCTTCAGGCCCTCCAGCGGCACATCCAGTTCGATGGCCACCGCATCCCGGCCCTCCACATTGATGGCCTTGGCCTGCACCAGCGGCGTCTCGTAGACCTTCGTCGAGCCCTGAATCAGTTCCAGGCTGCTCAGCAGGTTGATGCCCGCCTTGGTCCCCTTGGACGCATCGGCGGCCAGCTTCTCGTGCGCCGGGCTGTAAATCTCATACAGCAGATACAAATGCTGGTCCTTGCGGAAAACGTGGCTGATGTTAGGCACGTATTCCTGCCCGTCGCGCACCAGCGGGTTCTGCTGCTTGCTCGGCTGCCGCGCCGAAGCCAGCAGAATCGAGCTCATCTGGATTCGTTTTTCAGGGAGCGGAGCCTTCTTCATCTCCGGCAGCGTGATGTCCGCCTCGAACGAGCCCATCCGCCCCGTCTGATTCTCGCGGACCACAAACTTCAGCTTGTACTTGCCCGCCGGCAGCTTGAAGCTGGTGGTGTATTGAATGTTCTTTTGCCGCGCGTTCAATGCCCCGTCCAGATTCAGCTTCACCGTTTCCCGCGCCTGGCCGATGGGCCGCTTGGCCTCGTCGATCACCGTGCCGATAATGTCCAGCGTCGCCTTGTCCTTGTCGCCGCCCTTCACAAAGGGAATCTGCGAGCCGGGCACGATCAACGAAACCGGCACATAGAAGCGGTTCTCGTCCAGCCGGAAATACAACGCGTCCAGGTAGACCGCCATGTCCGTGGCCGGCAAATCGCTGGCCAGTTGCTCCTGCAACTCGCGCTCGCGGTCTTCGTGTCCCGAGTGCTGAAAGTCCGCTGGCGCATAGTAGCCGGGCCGGTATTCCAGCTTGATGCCCGGCCGATTGATCTTGATCGTCAGCTTGCGATAGCGCCCGTCGCGCGCAGGATTCGCACTGCGGAATCCGACCGCATAGTAGGCAGAAGTATCCCGCTGCACCTGCGCAAACGCCGGCGCAAAGTCGTTGGAATCGAGAAACGCCTTGCCGCCCGTGTCGCTGGAGAGCGTACTCATCACTTCCTGGCTGGCGAAGTTGGCCTGCATGTTGTTGGCCAGAGCGCCGCCATTGAAACCGCCGCTTCCGCGCACGCTGCCCTTCGAAGCGTCGCCAATCGGCGATATCGCCTCCAGCCCGCGCGTATCCACGCTATAAATCGCCAGGTTGGCCCTCACCGCCGCGTTGATCGCCGCGCGCAGCGAAGCCTGATTCTCAATCCCATCGCGCGAAATGCCGCCTGAAAAATAAAGCAGCGACTTCTTTTCCGTGATCTTTTCGAGCGACTTGGCCACCGCTCGCAGCGCGAACAATTCGCGGTCGGTATTCAGGTCGTTGTATTCGCTCTCGTCCGGCGTGTAATCGGTGGCATCCTCCGCCTGGTTAGAGTCCGCGGTGGCCCCGGCTGCAAAGCCCTGCCCTTCGGTACCGTTATAGGCTCCGACCTCGCGTGTCAGCGCCGCCTTGTCCGCGGTAAAGTCCTGGTCCACCTTCAGCGTGCCGCCCAGCGAAACCAGCGCCACCAAATCGGCCGGCTGCATCTTTTTGTTCAAAAAGTCCTTGGCCGCCTCCACGCTGCGGTCCAGATCTTCCGGCTGCATCGAGGTCAGATCGAAGAACATCACGATCAGCCGATGATTGCGCAGGTCCTCGGGCCGTGCCACCGCCGCGGCCTTGTTGCCGCTTGCGCCCGCGGCCAATCCGCTCACCGTGGTTTCGTTCAGCGGCGTGGCCATGTCGACGCTCTCGAAGTCGAAGCTCGCAATCTGCTGCGGCTTGCCGTTCTCGTAGACGCTGAAGTCGCTCTGCTTGAGTCCGCGCACCAGTTCGCCGGTCTTGGCGTCCCGCGCCACCACGTTGGTCAGCACCAGTTCGCCGTTCATCTTCAGCACAAAGCCACCGGCCGGCATCTCCTCACTCTGCGCGCCCTGTGCCTGACCCGTATTCTGTGTCGGCGCCGGCTGCGCCCCCGGCAAACCCAGCGCCAACGCCGCAACTCCCGCCCCGACCCTCTGCATCCAACCCGTCATGAAAATCCTTCCGCCCGATGACTCGATAACTCGCCGACTTGCTAACTCTGCTGACACGCGCGCAGCGCGGCTAACCCCGCTAGCTCCGCTGTTTGGCTAAAACCTGAACCGCGCCAAAAAGTTAAACGCCCGCATCGACCCCGCCGACGTCACCTGCCCGAAGGTCGGTGAACTCACGTTGGTGTCCACCCCCGCGTACTGCACGGTGTTGAAGATGTTATTCGCCGTGGCGCGAAGTTCCACGCTGCGCGTATCGCCCAACTGCATGGTCTTTGACAGCGTCATGTTATTCGATACGGTCCCCGGCCCGGTGATCGAGTTCCTTGAAGCCGTGCCATAAGATCCCGCCGGCTTGGCGAACGCCGCGGTATTGAACCATTTCTTCAGCGAACCGCCGCCTTCGGTAATCGAGACACCCGTAACCCGATCGGGACGCAGCGAACCGGCCGTGCCGCGGGCCACATCCTCCGCCGCTGCCGCATAGTTCGGCGTCAGCGGCATTCCCGTCGCAAAGCTGTAACTCCCCGAGATGGAAAACCCCTCGAAGATATGCGCAGCCGTGCCGGTCGTCAGCCATTGCTTGTCCTTGCCGAACGGTAACTCGAAGACATACGTTCCGCTAACCTTCTGCCGTTGGTCGAAGCTCGAATTCCCTTGCTCGGCCTGCAGGTTCTGCCAGTTCTGCGCCACCACCGTCGAAGTCCCGCCCACGGAGCCGGCGTCGTCAATCGAGTGCGAGTATTGGTAATTTGCGCCTACTGAAACGCCATGGCTCATTCGCTTGTTCAGCCGCAGCGTGCCCGCGCCAAACTTGGAGAAAGCCACCGACTGCTCATAGTTGAACAGTGCTCCCGAGTAGCTCACGCCAGCCGCCGTGCGCCCTGGCGCCGTCGTCACATCCAGGTGATTGCCCTTCGATCCGTTGTACCCCGCGTTCAAAACAAGCCCCCAGCGCAGCGTCTTCTGTATGTCGAGGTTCCAGGTCTCCGCATAGGGCAAGTGATAGTGCGGGTCCAACGCGTAGTTGCCGGTCGCATCCGGCGCCGGGAATCCATTGGCTAGCGACAGGCAATCGGTCGACGCCGTCGCGCCGCAAAACTGTGCCGCCTGGTTGGTCTGCTCGTTCGCGAAGGGCGGCTGATGCGCCATGGTCCGCGCAAACGCTGCGTACTGCCCGTTGGTGTAATTCATGCCAAAAGCTACCCGCACCACGGTCTGCCGGGGCAGCCGCAGCGCCAATCCCACGCGCGGCGCAATGCCGGTTTTGAACGGATAAACCAGCGAGTCTGGCAGCCTTCCACTCACCGCGCCCACCCCGCCAGCCACCACCTCAGCCGCCTGCGTAAAGCCACCGGCCGGGTTCGTATCCACAATCGCCAGGTGCCCATATTTCTCTGTGAATGGCGCAAAGAACTCGTAGCGCAGGCCGAAGTTCAGCGTGAGGTAGGGCCGCACCCGCCAGTCGTCCATGGCAAAGGTGTCCATCACATTTTCACGCAGATAGCTCTTGGCCACCGCCGAGTCGATCGTCGTTTCCTGCGGAGCGCCCAGCAGAAAATCTCCCAGCGACGAACCGGTATACGCACCCGTAAAGTAGAAAGTGCCCGTCGCGTTCGAGCCACCCAGAAAATCGCGGTGCACGCGCCGATAGTCGCCGCCGAAGCGAAGATTGTGCTTGCCGTGAATCCAGCTCAGCACTTCGGAAAACGAGATGGTCTGCGTCACGGAAAAGCTCGGCTGCTGCTGGTTGAGCCCGGAAATATTGCTCAGTTGCACATCAGGCAGGCCATAGTTCAACGGGCTCGCGTTCAGCGGCGCGTTGTTCGGTCCCAGAATCCCTGCCTGCGTGGCCACGTCCACGCCGTTGGTAAAGAAATTCGTCGTCTGGCCCTGGCTGCGATTCCAGTTGGCGTTGAAGATGTTCGTGACCTTCTTGTAACCCACCGTATAACCGGCCTGCAAAGAGTTCGCGTCCGTGGAGTTCTTCCCCCCCAGTTCCGGAAACAGGTTCACGTTATCCGCGGCCGTGTGGCTCCAGTTGTAGTTGAAATTGATGCTCTGCCGCAGCCCCTGATTCTGTTGCGACCGGCGGCCGCCACCCCCGCCGCGACCCATGCCGGTGAGGCTGGCGTTCTTGCCCAGGCTGCGCATGTAGCGCACTCCCGCCTGCGTCGAGTTCGACTGCGTCGTGGTCAGCAAGTGATAGTTCTGCAATTCGTTGATCAGGCCTGGGGCCGGCTCGGGAAAGTACTTGAGCAGGGCCGCGGCCTGCGACGAGACCGGAACCTGGTTGTTGAGGTAGGGCTGACCCGTGGCCGGGTTATAAACGGTGGGCTGGCCGGCAAAGTTCCCTGCCCGCTCGACATCCGTCGGAACCGTCGCATACTCGTCGGTCGGAGTGGAATTGCGCTGCCCTGAAAGCGTGAAGAACACCTCGTCCTTGCCACTCGGCTTGGTCAGTCCCGGCACATAGGGCGCGGTCATAAATGTGATTCCGAAACGGTTGGTGCCCGAGGCCGGCCGGTCCTGCGCCTGGCCGTGCAAGCTGAAAAGCTGAGCGTCTGTCGCGGTATTGCTTCCCGTCCAGAAGACGGCGCCATGCGGCTGGCCGGGGTTGAAGCCGCGGAAGTTGCCCCTCCCACCGCCGCCACCGCCCCCAAAACCGCCGCCCCCTCCGAACCCGCCGCCACCGCCCATCAGGCCGCCCATCCCGGCAAAGTTTCCGCCTTCACCGCCCATTTGGCTGCGGATCGTCTCCACCGCATCTCGGATGCGGTTCATATCTATCCCGGCCAACGGGCTCACTGTCCCCGACTGCCCGCTGATCGCCACCGAATCGCCGCTGAAATCCGAGTTACCGGCAATCGAGGGCAGCGCCGCACCTGCGGCACCCTCTGTCCCAGGCCCGCCGGCCGCTCCGCTCTGCGCTTCGGCGCCTTCTCCCAACGCGCTCATCAGGCTGAGATTCTGCGCTCCGCTGCGGGCTAGTTGCTGAATCGCCAACCTGCCGGCTTGCTGAATCGCCGACTCGCTGTTCTGTTGCTCCTGCACAGCCGCCCGCGAAGCCAGCATCAAATCGAAATTCACCGTCTGGTCGTGGCTCGTGGCGTTCAGCACCGCCTCTTGCGATCCCTGCGCAAACGCCGCAAACTGGGTGCGAATCACGTAGCGGCCATTCTGCGCCAACTTCAAAGACCAACTGCCGGTCGTGTCGCTGATGGTGCTGAACCGCTTCCCGGTCAGCGTATTCTGCGCCGTCACGGTTACGCCCGGCAGCGGCGCATTCCCGCTCTTTACCTGTCCGTGCAGCGTGCCGCCGGCCTCAGCCGTAGCGGTTGAAACTTGCGGTGCTGGCGCACCGGCGTCCGGCACCGGCTCCTGGGCCCACCCCGCCCAACTAGCCAAAAAAATTCCCATCGCCACCGCACGCCGTAGCCCTGATTGCCGCATCCACACTCCCTGGCTTTTCGCCTCTGTATTGATTTAGACGAATCCTTCGCCTCGATGGTCGCTGGCCTCGCAAACCCGGTAACCACGGACACAAAAAAATGCGCTTGCATTCTCGGTGCACGCATGTTAACTATTGAGCCAATAATCTTTTAATCGCTACCACAGAAGTAAACTCTGGTTGGCAGCGGACAGGACTTTGACCGTCATGAAAATCGGCACCACCATCCGCGCCTACAGGCTCCAAAAAGGGCTTTCGCAGGGCGACATCGAAAAGAAGACCGGCCTCCTCCGCTGCTACCTCTCGCGCGTCGAGAACGGCCACACCGTCCCCTCGCTCGACACCCTCTCGAAGATCGCGATGGCCCTCGACCTGCCCATCGCCCAGTTCTTCGCCGACGACTCGTTGGGCTACCAGTTCAACACCCAAAAGCTCTCCGACGACGAACTCCGCTTCCTCACCCAGATCCGCCGCTACTCCTCGAACCTCAACGAGAGCGACCGCAAGCTACTCCTCGCGATGGTAAAAAAATTCGCCGCCACGGCTGTCCGCTAGGCGGCGAGGTTTCGTCACATATAAACTCAGGTGCTCCACCCCAGGCGCGTTTTAGTTTTTGCGCCTAGGGTGGGCCGGCACGATCCCTGCATTGCTAGATATAAAAACGATCCCTTGTGCTAAACGTCGTTCCCCAACTGGAAGATCGGTTTCGTCCCGTCCCCGCCACGGAGCAGCGCCGTCTCTTCCGCGGGCTCCAGCGGCTTGTAGTTCTGCGCCACGTCCATGGCCAACCGGAAATACTTTTCGTCTCCCGGCGGAATTGCGGCCGTGATCGGGTGCCCCAGCGTCCAGCGCAGTCCCAGAGATGCCTCATCCGGAAAACTCGCCGGCTGATACCAGCACTTGGGCTGCGGATGAACCGCCTTCTGATCGGCCGCCCAAACCGTCTTCGCCATCCCCTTCAGCGCCAGGATGCCCATCTTCTTTTCCTGCGCCTTCTGCAAAATCTGCGGTCCGAAGTTGGCCTGGGTAAACAGCACCCAGTTGCACGGAAACAGCACTGTGTCGAAGTTGTAGCGATCCATCGCGGCCAGCGCCGTCTCCACCGAGTGAACGGAGAACCCGATGTAGCGGATCTTCCCTTCCTTCTTGGCCGCTTCCATCGTTTCCATCGCCCCGCCGGGGCCCAGCACCTTGTCCAGATCAGCCATCTTGGTCAACGCATGGAATTGGTAGAGGTCCACATGATCGGTCTTGAGCAGTTTCAGCGATTGCTCAAGCTGCGCCCGCGAGTCGTCCTTCAGGCGCCCTTCGGTCTTGCAGGCCAAAAAGCACTTGTTGCGATAGGGCGCCAGCGCCGGCCCCAGCCGCTCCTGCGCATTGCCGTAGCTCGGCGCAACGTCGAAGTAGTTGACGCCCCGGTCCACCGCTTCGGCCACAATATTCGCGGCCGCGCCGGTTTCCTCGTCCTGCACCACAATCCCGCCAAAGCCAATAATGGAAAGCTTCTCGCCGGTCTTGCCCAGCGTACGGCGTTGAATAGGATGCGAAGGGGTTGATGCGTTCAGTTTGCCCGCCGATGCAACAGCGGCGGCGGTGAGCCCCGCTTGCACTAGAAAATCGCGTCGCTCCATGGTCTGCCTCCAGAAGGATGAGAGGAACATCGAACACAAATGATTTTACGGCGATCTCGATTAAGAAATTCTGAAATTCCTCTTGATGTGGAGCAGGGCCTATCCGGGCAGTTGCGCCAAGTAGAACCCAAACAGCACCAGCAGCGCCACTACGCCCACCACTCCCACGCGCAGCCGGGTATCGAACAGCCTTCGCGGCGAGCCCAGCCGCGGCACCAGCGGCGCGGCAAACAGCAATCCGCAGGCAAAGCCGCCCAGATGGGCCATGTTGTCGATGCGCAGCCCCGAACCAGCCGCCGCCGCGCCAAAGCTGATGCTGAACCCGATCACCAGGTTAATCGCGGCAAAGTAGATCACCGACTTGCGCAGCTTCTTCAGTTCCTCCGGCGGCACCGGCAGCCGCTGCGATTTCAGCAGCACAATCAGCACGCCCGCAATTCCGAACACTGCCCCCGATGCGCCTGCACCGGCAGGAAACAGAAAGCCCCCGGCCGATCCGCGCGCCTCTGGATAGCTCATCCAGTTGACGAAGGTCGAAAGCAGGTTGCCCGCCGCGCCAGTCAAGATGTACGCCGCCAACACGCCAAACGTGCCCAGCAGGGGCTCGGCCAGCAGGCTCAGATTCCACAAACACCACATATTCGTAGCCAGGTGAATAATGCCCACATGCACAAACATGGCGCTGACAATGCGCCACCATTGGCCACTATTCAGCACCGCACCGGCGTTGTCCGCGCCCCAGTGCATCAGTTGGTCGGTCGAGGGGCTGCCCGCGCTGACTCCATGCATCAGCATGGCTAGGAAAACGGCACAGTTGATCGCCACCAGCAGATAGGTCGCTGGCGCCATAGGCCGCGATCTGCGAACCGCTTGCGGAGGGGGCACATAATCGTTTCCCGGCGGCAGGATCTCCGGATTGGGCGTCGGGGAGTAGCTTCCCATACTCCAACTTTAATGCATTTCCAGAAACCCCGCCGGATCGGGCAATCTCCCGGCCCTCGCCGCCAACCGCAGTCTCGCCATGTGATTCGGCTTACCCCTCGGTATCTTGACCCCAATTCGATGTAGTCTGGTGTTTGGTCTTCGCCTTTCCCGCAGGCTCTGTGCTGCGCGAGGCTGAATCGACCTCCCGATTGCACCGACCTCAAGAAGGAGTAAATCAATGACCCCAACTGCGAATACGGAAAAACGCATTCGGCGTGCCCTGCTGAGCGTGACCGACAAGACCGGCCTGGTGGAGTTTGCCCAGGCGCTGGCGGGCTATGGAGTGGAACTGGTCTCAACCGGCGGAACGGCGCGCGTCTTGCGCGAGGCCGGCCTGGGCGTCCAGGACATCAGCGACCTCACCGGTTTCCCTGAGATGCTCGACGGCCGCGTCAAGACCCTCCACCCCAAGGTCCACGGCGGTCTGCTCTACATTCGCGGCAACAAGGAGCACGAGGCCGCCGTCGCAGCCCACGGCATCGAGCCCATCGACATGGTGGTCGTCAATCTCTACGCCTTCGAGGAAACGGCAGCCCAGCCGGGCGTTGCCTTTGGCCTACTGATCGAGAACATCGACATCGGCGGCCCCTCCATGGTTCGTTCTGCGGCCAAGAACTTCGAAGACGTGGCTATCGTGACCCGCGTCTCCGATTACCCAGCACTCATTGAAGAGTTAAAGAGCACCCACGGTGCTCTGGGCCGCGAAACCCGCTGGCGTCTGGCCAAGCAGGCCTTTGCCCTCACCGCCGCCTACGATTCCGCCATCGCCAACACCCTTGAAAAAATCGCCGAAGCCCCCTCCCCCGAGAGCCCCGCTGTTCTCGACGGGGCCAGCTTCCCCTCCACCCTGCGCATCAACTTCGCCCTTGCCCAGCCCCTGCGCTACGGCGAGAATCCTCACCAGCACGCCGCTCTCTACTCCGACGGCTCCGGCCTCGGCCTGGCCGGGGCAACCCAGCTTCAGGGCAAGGAACTCAGCTTCAACAACTTCGTCGATCTCGACGCAGTTTGGGATCTGGTTCAGGAATTCGACGGGCCCGCCGCCATCGTCGTCAAGCACACCAACCCCTGCGGCGCGGCTATTGGCGACACCATCCTCGACGCCTACCAGAAAGCCCTGGCCTGCGACCCCGTCTCGGCCTACGGCGGCGTCATTGGCGTCAACCGCATCGTTGACGGCGAAGCCGCCGACGAGATCGCCAAGCTCTTTGTCGAAGCCATTGCCGCCCCCGGCTTCTCCCCGGAAGCCCGCGAGCGCTTCGCCGCCAAAAAGAACCTCCGCCTGGTCGAAGTCCGCTCCGGCCGGCCTCTCCCGGTTATCAAGCACGTCTCGGGCGGCCTGCTGCTTCAGGACGCCGACACCGGCCACATCACCGAGTCCGATCTCAAGGTCGTCACGTGGCGTCCGCCCACCGCCGACGAAATCCGCAGCCTGCTCTTTGCCTGGCGCGTAGTCAAGCACGTCAAGTCCAACGCCATCGTCTATGCCAAGAACGGCCAGACCGTCGGCGTAGGCGCGGGCCAAATGAGCCGCGTGGACGCCGCCCGCTTCGGCGCCATGAAAGCCGTGCTTCCGCTCAAGGGCTCCGTGGCCGCCTCCGACGCCTTCTTCCCCTTCCCCGATGGCTTGCAATCGGTTTCCGCCGCCGGAGCCACCGCCGTCATCCAGCCCGGAGGCTCGGTCCGCGACGAAGAAGTCATCGCCGCCGCCGACAAACTCGGTATGGCCATGGTCTTCACCGGCATCCGCCACTTCCGCCATTGAGTCTCCGGCACCTCCAAGGTGCGGGTGCCCCAGGTTCGGCGCAGTTTCATCGCGCCTAACCTGGGATACCTACGGTTCCAGCTTCTTATGGCCTTTTATCTG
>JAATFE010000048.1 GCA_015655365.1 Terriglobales bacterium | reverse complement strand
GAAAACTGAAGTTGCGGGTTGTTCCTAGGTCATTGACCCATTGATTTTGTACCTTGGGTTCGTGCTATCCCAGGTCTCAAAAGCGAGATCTCCACCCCACGGACGAAAACCTATCCGTGGGGACCCCAGACCTGGGGCACCTTGCGCTAGTACGAATTCATGTAGTCAAAGACCTAGCTTCAGTAAGGAGCCCGGTGCCGTGGTAGTGGTTAGAAGCTGTAGCGGGCTCCGAACTCGCCGACGAAGGCTTTGGCTGTGGAGTTGCTGGTGGGGTTCATGAAACCTGCGGCTGTGGCAAAGCTCGACGAGCTGATGTTGTAGACGAAATTGTTGCCATAGTTGGCGCGGTTGGTGAGGTTGAAGCCCTGGAAGCTGATCTGCAAGCGGCGGATTTCGCCTAACTTGATGTTCTTGCTGATGCGGCCGTCGAGTTCGAAGTAGTTGTCGCCGCGGAGCGCATCGTAAGGAACAATGTGGCAACTGCCGGCGTTCAAGCAGGTGCGAGCTGCGGCACCCTCCGAAGCGCCGCTGTCGTTGCCGGCGGCGTAGGTGGAATAGGCCTTCGGGCTGGAGTTCGGGACGACGACCGGGTCGGAGTATCCCGAGCCGAGATTGAGGATGTCATAACCGGCGTTCAAGTCGTAAGGGCGCGCGGTTCCGAACTGCAGAATGGGCGCAGCCTCAATTCCGTAGGGAAGTTTGACGGCGCCGCTGACGGTGATGTGGTGGAGTTCGTCGTAGGGCGTGGGGCCGAAGTCCCATGTGGCCAGGGGATGGCGCGGGTCGTGCGGATAGTTGTGGTAGCTGGAGCCTTTGGCCGGGTTGCCTCCGGAGTTGATGGCGTAGCCCATGGCGCGCGAAAGAGTGTAGTTGGCGGCGATGCTGAAGTGACGATCCAACTGATGACGGACGCTGAGGTTCATGCCGTCATAGCGGGTGCGGCCGATGGCCTCGTTGTTCATGGTATGGCCAAGAACGCAATAGCCGGTGGGGCAATTCTTGTTGGCATAGGCGGTGTAGGCCGAGTCCATGACGCGGACACCGGAGGTCGGATCCGTGTAGTTAATGTTGACGTCGACGTTGGAGTGCAAACCCAGGGTGTGGGTGTACTCAGCTTCGAAGACCCAGTCGGGCAGGAAGGCCCACTGGTAGCCGACGTTGAACTCCTCGGAGAACGGGTTGCGATAGTGCGGGTCCATGGTGCGCCCCGTGGAGCCGTTCAGCAGATTGCCGGTGGCGGCGGGGAGGGATGCCACAATTGCGGCAACATTCGCGGGGGAGTAAACGAATTGTCCGAGAGGGACATTGAGTCCCGGAACGGTATCGGTTGGCTTCGCCAGCGAGATGGCCTGTTGGAAGACGGTCTTGTGGGCCATTTGCTCCATCCAGAGCGGAATGTTCTGGAAGACGTTGCCGTAGTAAAGGCCGTAGCCGCCGCGCAGCACATGTTTTCCCTGCCCGGTCAGATCGTAGGAGAAGCCGACACGCGGGCTGAAGTCCTTGTTGTCGTCGTGGGGCAGGACGCCGTAGGGGCTCTGCATGCCTTCCAACTCGACGAAGGTCTTGGAGGTGACCATGGCGCTGCCACCGATGAGGTTGACGTCCTTATCCCAGCGGACGCCGAGGTTGAGGGCCAAGCGGCGGGTGACCTTCCAGTCGTCCTGGAAGTAGACGCCGATCTGCTTGGTTCCGTTGGGGACGTCGGTGTTCGGATCGCCGTTGGAAATCGACATGCCGCCGACCAGGCCGGGCGTGTTGAACCCTTGGGGGAGCTGCGCGATGGCGGTTGGGTCCACACTGTAGTCGAGTTCGAGGGTGGAGTTGGCGTTGAAAAATCCGCCGAGATCCGGTTCCCAGATATAATCGACGCCGAATCCGAAGGTGTGCTTGTTGTAGTTCTTGGTGACGTCGTCCTTGAACTGCCACTTGCGCTGGAAGGACTGCTGGGAGACGTTGGGACTTTGGCCGATCCACGCGCCGCTGGGGAAATCGATGTAGGGAGCCGAGGCGCTCTTGGTGGAGATCAGGTTGTTCCAGTACTGCGTGCCCAGGGTAAGGGTGTTCACCAGGGTGGTCGAGAGCACGGAATTGACCGAGAGGTTGGCGATGTTCATGTGGTTCTGCGTGAAGTTGCCAACGCTGAGATCGCCGAGCGAGTCTTCCTGGTCGTTGAGGCTGTTGTTGCTCTGCTGCGAGATGCTGAGGTAGGCGGTGTGGTTGTTGTTGATCTTGAAGTCGAGGCGGCCGTTGTAGCGGTTCTCGTAGAAGGGCGTGGGCACGGTCGAAGCGGCGACGGCGCCGAGAGACTTGGCAGCCACCAATTGCGTGTACGCATCGCCAGATTCGGCGATAGAGGTATTTTCACGCTGCCGCTCGTAGGCGAAGAAACCGAAGAACTTGTCTCTCTTGATGGGGCCGCCGCCCGATCCGCCGAAGAACTGGCGGGCATAGGGCGGATTGCTGTGGCTGCCGTCGGGCGAGACCTGATCGGCATTGAATTGCTGCTCGCGGAAGTAGCTGAACAGTGAACCGTGAACCTTGTTTCCGCCCTGCTTGGTGATCATGTTGATGGCGGCGCCCTCAGACCGGCCGTTGGCGGCCGAGAAGCGCTGCGTGCTGATCATGAACTCCTGCACGCCTTCGAGGGGTAGTTGCATCACTGTGCCACCGACCGTGTTGTCCTTGTTGTCGACGCCATTGATGGTGACGTTGATTTCGCGGCCGATGTTGCCGTTGACGGAGAGGACCGCGGAGCGGTTCTTGGTGGGATCGAAGGAGTCAGCCTGCTTGACGCCAGGGGCGAGGAAAGCAAGGTTGGCGGCATCGCGGCCGATGAGCGGAAGGTCTTCCACCTCAGAGGGAGTGATCTCCTGGCTGACGCTGGTCTTGGTAACGTCCAGCAGGACGTTGTCCGCGGTGACTTCAACAATCTGGTCGACAGAGCCGGGCTTGAGGACGATATTGGTGGTGATGGACTGGCCTACGAGCAATTCGAACTTGGCTACGCCAGCGGAAAAACCTTCCTTGGTGGCCTTCACGGAGTAGTGGCCTGGGGATAGGCTCTCAAGCGTGTAGACGCCTGCCGTGCCCGTGGTCGTGGTGCGGGCGATGCCGGTTTCGGTGTTGGTGGCTGTGACTTGCGAGCCAACAATAACGGCGTGGGTTGGATCGGTGACGGTACCGAGAATCGTTCCCGTGGCCGTAGCCTGTGCAGAAAGATGCACAGTGGCGGCCAGCGCCAGCACCGAAACGATAAGAGTCCGGATGAAAAACCGCATAGAGTCCTCCAAATAAAAACGGAAATCAGAAATCAAGTCGCTATAGCTGTTCTCCAACTGCTGTAGAGCGAAGGCACATCGGCTAAGTGGCTTCTTATCAAGAAAAAGCCACCTCGCTCGACACTCAAAACGCCACATCCGAATTGGGGAACAGCTCTAAAAGGGCCGTAAAGAGGCACGGCACTCGCACGTTGTCCTGACGGTTATTTGCAACAGAAGGCTCCCACGCTTGGCGCAGAAACCTGACATGAATGGGTCATTAAGGAATGATCAATGATTGCAAATAAGGATCCGATAAAGATTTGTCTTTTTCCATTGAATTCCATCGAAGTGATCTCTTGCGCCAAGCGTCCGACCAACGAGACACACACCGAGTTTCCACTACACAGGCGAACCTGCCCAGTCTCAGAAATGGCTGGCGATTTCGCGACGCAAGAGGTCTGCTAATTTAATCTGCCCCTGGGGCGTCAGGACTCTTCCACTCCTTATTCGACGTACGCTTCTTGCGCTTGCGGTCCAATCGCGCCAGGTCTTCGTCGCGCGTCGGCGTCTTGATGCCCGACGCCTTCCAGCGCACGCTCTCCTTTTCCTCGATCAGAGCGTTATGCGCCTTTCTTTTCCCCTTCCGGCCCTTGAATGCCTTGCGGTTCCAGAACTTGACGGCGGTCAGCCCCGCGGCAGCCCTTCCAGAGTCAGGGCCAAACTGGAGTGCAGGTTAATGCCGCAGGTGGTGAAGTACACCAGCCGGCCGTGTGCGTCTTTGCGCACGGAGCCCTTGCTGACCAGCCCCGCTGCGGCCATATCCTCACGCTTGTAGCTGAACTCGGTCGTATCGTGCACCACCAAAAACAGCTCTTCTCCGCAAGGAATCCGTTCCCGCGTCGCAAGAAAATGGCCCGCCAGGATTTGCTCTTCACGGACCCGGT
>JAATFE010000374.1 GCA_015655365.1 Terriglobales bacterium | reverse complement strand
GGAAATTTGGCGGCAATGCCCAGACGGTCTTCTATGCGCAGCAACTGGTTGTATTTGGCGATGCGGTCGGTGCGGCTGGCCGAACCGGTCTTGATCTGCCCGGCGTTGGTGGCCACGGCGAGGTCGGCGATGAAGGGGTCTTCGGTTTCGCCGGAGCGGTGTGAGATCACGGTGGTGTAACCGTTTTTGGCTGCCGTCAGCATGCAGTCGAGCGTCTCGGTAAGCGTGCCGATCTGGTTCACCTTGATCAGAATCGAGTTGGCCACGCCCTCTTCGATGCCCTTCTGCAGGCGCGTGGTGTTGGTCACGAACAGATCGTCGCCGACGAGCTGAATCTTCTGGCCCAGCTTGTCGGTCAGGATGCGCCATCCGGCCCAGTCGTCCTCGGCCAGTCCGTCTTCAAGCGAGACGATGGGATACTGCCGCGCCCAGTCCTCGTAGAACGCAACCATCTCGGCGCTCGAAAGCTCGCGCTTGTCGCTCTTCTTGAAAACGTACTTGTTCTTTTCCTTGTCGTAGAACTCGCTCGACGCCGGGTCGAGCGCGATGGCGATCTGCTCGCCGGGCTTGTAGCCGGTCTGGGTGATGGCTTCGAGGATCAGCTCGATGGCCTCGCTGTTGGCCTTGAGCGAGGGCGCGAATCCGCCTTCGTCGCCGACCGCGGTGTTGTAGCCCTTCTTCTTGAGCACGCTCTTGAGGGTATGAAAGGTCTCCGCCGCCCAGCGCAGCGCCTCGCTGAAGCGCTCCGCGCCCACGGGCATGATCATGAACTCCTGAAAGTCCACGTTCGAGTCGGCGTGCGCTCCGCCGTTGAGCACGTTGAGCATGGGCGTGGGCAGCACGCTGGCGTTCACGCCGCCCAGGTAGCGGTAGAGCGGAATTTCGAGCGTCTGCGCCACGGCGCGGGCCGCGGCCATGCTGACGGCCAGGATGGCGTTCGCGCCCAGCTTGGCCTTGTTTGGCGTGCCGTCCAGCCCGATCAGGGTCTGGTCGAGCAGGCGCTGGTTGGCGGCGTCCATGCCTTCCAGCTCCGGCGCAATCACGGTTTCCACGTTGGCCACGGCCTGCAGCACGCCCTTGCCCAGGTAGTGGCTCTTGTCGCCATCGCGCAGCTCCACGGCTTCATGCTCGCCGGTGGAGGCGCCCGAAGGCACAATGGCGCGGCCCATGGCCCCGCTCTCCAAAATTACGTCAGCTTCCACGGTCGGATTGCCGCGCGAGTCAAGCACCTCGCGCGCACGAATGGCAACAATCTCAGTCATATTGGTCCTCATGATGCGGTGCTGCAGCCGGTCGTTCAGTTGGGGACGGCGGTCCACGGCAAGAGCTTCTCCGGCGGCGCTTTGAATCGTTTCCAGAAGATCGTGCACTTTGCGGATCACCTTTCCATTCCGTGTTCGAAAATAGCGATGTACCGTACGAATTCTAGCAAACCGCGCCCCTCGCGGATGTGTAGTGGCGATCACATGGGCTCAGGCCGGCGAAATGCGGCCCAGGGGAGGGTTATCTAGGTTGATTCGTGCTTGTCAAGGCACATGCCCCCTTGACAGACGCTCCAATGCGGGCTTTTTCACGCTAGCCTTACGTTGGAAGAGTGGGCGCAGGGCTCGCAAGCGATTTTGCCCTGCGAAACTCTTCGCCCCCAACGGGGTTTGAAGACTGAGGGAGAATTCCGCCCGCGAAAAGGAGACCCCACACGATGGAGATCCCTAAATTGAATGTCCCGAAGCTTGAAGATGTCATGAGCCGGCTCCTCCTTGTCTGCGCGCTGTTTATCGCCAGTTCAGCCGCTCTGGGAGCGCAGCAGGCAAGCTCCTACCAGGGAACCTCGACCCCCCCGGCAGACGACGAGATACTTACCGAGAACACTCCCGCGGCCAAGCCACCGGCCGGTCGGCCAGCCAACCCGCAGCCAACTGCGCAGCCTCAGTCCCAGCCGTCATCGGTCGATCCGGCCGCGAATTACCCGGATCCCGGCGCCGACGACAGCATTGTGCAGGACACCCAGCCTGCGCGTGCCGCCGCCGCCCCGCCCGTCTTGGCCGAACGCACCTATGCGGCCGATCCGGACGGCGACATCGTCCACCCGCGTGCCTTGCGGCCCGGCGAACTTGCCGAAGGAACCACCATTCGCGTCCGTTTGCTCAACCGGCTCTCCTCCGCGGCCACCGAAAAGGGCGAGGCATTTCGTACCCGTGTGGCCTCGGATGTGTTGCAGAACGGCCAGGTTCTGATTCCCGCGGGAGCCGAGATTGACGGCAGGGTTGTCGAGGTCTCCAGCGGTCATTTCGGTGGCCACGGCACCATGCGCCTGCGGCCGGAGACGGTGATTCTGCGCGACGGAGCCCACTACCGGCTTCATGCCGATCTCACCAGCACTCCCGGCTCCAAGGCCCGCATCGACCGGGAAGGCTCCGTGAATCCCGGCTCGCGCACCAAGCGCGACACCATCGAGTACGGCGGTGCGGTTGGCGCGGGAGCCACCACCGGCGCCATTCTGGGCGGCCCGGTCGGCGCTTTGACCGGCAGCCTCATCGGCGCAGGCGTGGTCACGGCCCACCTGCTCATCAGCCATCCCCAGGCCACTCTGGAAACCGGCACAGCCATCATGTTCACGCTCTCCGAACCGCTCAACATGGTGCCTGCCAACTCCAGCGTGGACTGATCACTGATCCACGCGCCACAGGATCGACGCGGGTTTCAGCCCTGCGGCAGACATTTCGTGAGGCTTACCCTCGATCTGCCTCTTTCCGCAGCGAGCTAGGCCAGTCCTGTTTTGGCTTTCTGAGAAACCCGCAATCGGCATCTTCCCAAGCCGGAACCGGAAGCCACTGTCTTGCGTATGATCTCTGCAAGCGCCACTCCTCGGCGTCCAAACCCTATGCAGAGTTTCTCCGACACGCTCGGCCAGGTCTTTCGCGCCATGATGGCCAACAAGCTGCGCACCTTCCTGACCATGTTCGGGATCGCCTGGGGCGTGGGCTCGTTGCTGGTGCTGGTGGGCCTGGGCGAGGGCTTCCGCTCCGGCCAGCACAAGAATCTCGCCAACTTCGGCAACGACATGGTCTTTATGGGCAACGGCACCATTCCGGCCCTGGCCAACCAACACACCGGGATGCGCCCCTACCAGCTCACCATGCGCGACGAGGCAGCCATCCGCTCCCTGCCCGAGGTTCACGACGTCACCGCCAACCTCAGCCGCAACGATCTCTACGAGGTCAGCGCTTATGCCAACAGTTCCGGGACGGTGCTGGGCGTGGAACCAAATTTCTCCGCGATTCGCTTTGTGCCCATCGCCGAGGGGCGCTTCCTGGACGACGCCGATCTGGCCGACCGGCGTCGCGTCGCGGTTCTTGGGGCCAAGAGTTCTCTGTTGCTGTTTCCCGGCCATCCCTTGCTGGGCGAGACCATCACCATCAACGACGTCCGCTTCACCGTGGTGGGCCGCGTCAAGCCCATCGGCCACGGAAATAACGACTACGACAACCAGAAGGTCTATCTCCCGCTGACCACCATGCAGGAACTCTTCGCCATGAAGGGCGAAAACATCGCCCGCGACGCGCTCAGTTACGTCGAGTACCAGCCGACGACAAAAGGGGACGCCACCGCGGCCATGATCGCGGTCCATCGCGTCATCGGCGAGCGGCACGGTTTCGACCCGGCGCTCAAAGACGCCTTCAATGAGTGGGACAGCATCAACGAGGAGAAGATGGTCGGCGCCATCTTCTCTGCCATGGACGTTTTCCTGGGCGGCGTCGGCATCGTGACCCTGGGCCTCGGCGCGGTGGGCATCATCAACATCATGCTGGTTTCGGTCACCGAACGAACCCACGAGATTGGCCTTTTGAAAGCCTTGGGAGCCACCAAGCGCAGCATCCTGGCGCAGTTCTTCTGGGAGGGCCTGCTGCTGACAGGAATCAGCGGCCTTTTCGGCATTGCCGCATCGGCCGCGTTCATGGGGGTGCTGCAACTGGCGCTCACCGACAAGATGCCGGGCTGGGACCCGCCCAGGCTCGTTCCCTGGTCGGCTGCCTTGGCCATGGGCTCGCTGGTGGTCAGCGGTGTGGTGGCGGGCCTGTACCCGGCCAGCAAGGCAGCTGCCCTGGACCCGATCGAAGCGCTGCGCAGAGAGTAGAAGCAGCTTCTAGCTAATAGCTCTTTGAGAGTATGAATCCGTACCAACCTGGGTGCCCCAGGTCTCGCTTTTGAGACCTGGGATAGCGCGAACCCAAGGCACAAAATCAGTCGGCCTATCCGAAAGTCTTAACCACAACCCTCTAGCTGCAAGCTGGAGGCTGGAACCTAGAGGCTGCATCATGCTCAAGGACATACTCGGCCAGGCCTGGGAGGCGATGGTCTATAACCGCCGCCGCACTGCCATCACCATGATCGGCATGGCCTGGGGCATTGCCACGGTGGTGCTCCTGCTGGCCTATGGCGCAGGTTTTGGCCGTGCTGTTGAGGCCATCTTCGCCGAGTGGGGCACCTCCACCATCGGTTTCTTTCCTGGCCGCACCAGCGAGCAGGCCGGCGGCGACAAGGCAGGCGCCACGGTGCGCTTTACCCTCGACGATGTGGACCGTGTCGAGAACAGCGTTCCCGGCATTACTCATATCTCGCCCGTGGTGTGGAAAGATGCCACGGTGCAAAACGACCTTCACACCTACACGTGGACGGTGAATGGCGTTCGGCCTGTCTATCAGGACATTCTCAAGCTGGATACCGATCAGGGCCGTTTCTTCAACGGCGCAGAAGACCAGCAGCGCGCTCACGTCTGCGTCATCGGCTCGGAATCCAAATCCAAGCTTTTCAGCGGCGGCTGGGCGGTGGGAGAGACTGTCCGCCTCGATGGTGTCATCTTCACCATCATCGGCGTCATTCATCCCAAGATGCAGGAGGGCGACGACAACGACAACAACCGGCAGATCTATGTGCCCTTCAACACCATGAGCGATTTGAAGGATACAAAATATCTGGGCGGTGTCTGGTTCAGTTATCGCGGCGACAATGAACTGGTCGAAAAGAAGCTGCGCGAGACCATGGGCGCGGCGCACCACTTTCGGCCCACGGACAAACGGGCGATCTTTGTTGCCAATCTCATGACCCAACTCCGCCAGTTCAAGATTCTCTCCATCGCCTTGCAGGTTCTGCTCTCGCTAGTGGGAGCACTTACCCTGGGCATCGCCGGCATTGGCCTGATGAACATCATGCTGGTTGCCGTGCAGCAGCGCACCAGGGAAATCGGTATTGAAAAGGCCCTGGGTGCGCAAAGGCGTCACATTCTCATTCAATTCCTGGCCGAAGCGATGGCCATTACCAGCGTAGGCGGCGTGGCCGGAATTTCGCTGGCATACCTAGTGTCGGTCATGGTGGGCCGAATCCCGTTCTACAGCGCCCTGGCCAAGAATGCCGAGGCTGCGGATATTCAGCTCCTCATTTCGCCCGCATCGGTCATTGTGGCTACTGTGATCCTGATGATTACCGGCTTGGTCAGCGGCATGATTCCCGCCATCCGCGCCGCCAACCTCGACCCCATCGAGGCGCTGCGGTATGAGTAAAGCAGGGAGTAGGGAATAGGGAACAGTAAACAGGGAACAGTAAACTGAATCGCAAGCAGGGAGCTAACTTGCTAACTCGCTGCTTTTGTTAAAACCGGGAACCTATTCTCTCTCAACTCTATCGGTTGCTAACGCGCTTACTATTCCCTGTTCCCTACTCCCTCGTCTCACACCGGCGGCAGCGCATCCACTACCGGCACGCCGGCAGGCGGGGTAAAGTGGAAGGCGCTCTCGGGAAGGGAAGCGTTGGGCTGTTCGCCGATGAAGGTGAAGCGGGTCAGCGCGCCGTCGGTCTCTTCCATCTCGATGCCGGTGATGGAGCCTTCGGCGGTCACCGTCAGGGAGAGCCGGCTGACGCGTTTTTCCTGTCCCCTGGGCTGGCCGCTGAGCGTCAAATGGCCATTCGGGCCTGTCGACAGCTTCAGGTTATTCAATTCCTTTTCAATCTGCGTGTGGCCCAGCAGAAAACGCAACGGAGAGCGCAGGTCGTCCAGTTGCTTAGCCGGGATGCGCTGCACCTGCGGGTCGCCGTGGCTATAGAACCAGGCGTATTTGCCGTCCAGCACGAACAGTTTGCCGGCCGGGGAGCTGTACTCCCACTTCATGCGCCCCGGCTTCAGCAGCAGCAGGGTACCGCTCTCGCTGCGCTTCATTCCCAGGCCCTGGTAGCTCTCGTTAAAGCCGGCTTTGAGGGAATGCAACTGGTTGTAGTGGCGATCGACGCGTTGCGCCAACTCCTGCGCCGTGAGCGTTGGCTGTTGGGCGTGGAGGCAAACAGAGAACAGCACGACGGCCAGAACCGCGCCGCCGTGCTTCAAAAGCTTATCCATGTTCTCTATTCTATTGGCCCAGCGACTGGGTGCAGTTGGAGCCGCCCGCCGGGTCGAAGCGGATGGTGCCGGCCTGGTCGCCGCAGAAGCCGCGATCGCCGGTCTTGCCCACCGTCTGCGGAATGGCCGTGATCGTGTAGCTGTTATAGCGATCCGTGCTGTTCACCGTCACCTTGTCCTTGCAGGCGATGGTGAAGATGTAGCCGGACTTGAAGCTGGAGGACAAATCGCTCTGCAAAATCTGCGCGGAGGTTGCCGAGGGAGCGCCGGAGTTCGGATCGCCGCCCAAGGCCGTCAGCGTGCAGGCATAGCCGTTCGAGGGGTAGGTCGACTCGTATTGCATCTCCGCCTTGAAGATGACCTGCACGGAGTTGATGGCGGAGGTTTCGTTGGCTTTTTTCTTCAAACTGCCAATGGTGGGGATTGCCATCAGCATGAGGATAAGGATGATGGCGATGACGATGAGCAATTCCATCAGCGTAAAGCCGTTGGGTTGCTGGTTGCCCTGTGCGTCGCGGCGGCCGCGGCAAATCGGAAACGTGCGATTCATGGAATTCCTGCGCCTCGTGGAGCAGACCGTCACTGCGCGGCCTATTCGTCAAAATGCTACAACGTGTAGACGCAGAAGGGAAATCGGACGCTCAAAAAGACAGCTTACAGCTAACAGTCTTCTGTCGAAAGGCATGTCCAACTCCGGTCGCGTCGCGTTTCGAACTGTTAGCTGTTAGCTGTCAACTGTTAGCTGCTTCATCAACACACCAGCCGCGTCCGGTTCAGCTTCACCCCGTCCAGCCTGCCCAGCAGGGTAACGGCGATGCGCTCGGGATCGAAGAGGCGCTGGGCCATGGCCTGCACCTGCCCGGCTTCCACTTGGTCGATCTGGGCGATGATCTCGTCCACGGTCATGAAGTCCTTGAAGTACATCTCCTGGCGGGCCAGGTTGGCCATGCGCGCGTTCGAGCTCTCCAGCCCCATCAGGATGTTGCCCTTCAACTGGTCCTTGGCGCGCGTCAGCTCTTCGGCGTGAAGCGTCTCTTCCTTGAGCTTGCGGAACTCGGCCAGAATCAGGTCCACCACTTCCAGGCCCTTGCCCACCGAGGTGCCGGCATAAACGCAAAGCGAGCCGGTGTCGCGGTAGGGGCTCAAATCAGAGTAGATGGAGTAGACCATGCCCCGCTCCTCGCGGATGGTCTGGAAGAGCCGCGAACTCATGCCGCCGCCCAGCACGGTGTTCAGGATCAGCGTGGCGTAGCGGTTCTCGTCGGTAATAGGCGGCGCGGGAACGCCCAGGCAGATCTGCACCTGTTCCAGCGACTTTTTGTTGCGCAGCAGGATGCGGGCGCTGGCCTTGGGCGCGCCCAGCTCGTGCAGTGTCTCCCCGCCCGCCAGGCAGGAGAACTTTTCGGCCACCGCCGCCGTGAACTTGTCGTGGTCCAGGTTGCCGGCCGCGGAGAAGACGATGTTTCCGCCGTGAAAGCGGTCGGTGTGATAGTCGAAGAGAGCCTGCTGGTCGAGATGCTTGACGGTCGCCGAGGTGCCCAGGATGGGCTTGCCCAGCGGGTGGTCCTTCCAGAAGCTCTGCGTGAACAGCTCGTTCACCAGCACGTCCGGATTGTCCTCGTCGATCTTGATCTCTTCCAGAATTACGCCGCGTTCGCGCTCAATGTCGGGCGCGGCAAAAATCGGGTTCAGCACCAAGTCGCTCAGCACGTCCAAGGCGATGGGCACGTGGTCGGAAAGCGACTTCACGTTGAAGCAGATGGTTTCCTTGCCCGTGAAGGCGTCCAGATTGCCGCCGATCGAGTCCATTTCGCGAGCGATTGTCTGGGCGGAGCGGGAACGGGTGCCCTTGAAGAGCATGTGTTCCACAAAGTGAGAGATGCCGTTGGTCTCGGCGGGCTCGCAGCGGGAGCCGGACTTGATCCAGACGCCCATAGCCACGGAACGAAGGTGATCCATGCGCTCGGTCAGGATGATCAGGCCATTCGGCAAT
>JAATFE010000201.1 GCA_015655365.1 Terriglobales bacterium | reverse complement strand
TGATTTGCAGCTCGCTCTCTTACGTCAGTGCGCGGCCTCGCAACCGTTCGGGTGTGGCATTCCGCAAGCTATCGCGCTTTCTGGCCATGCCGGTTATGCTTTGCGGATTAGTCACCTCTGGCGTTGCGCTTCACGCGCAGGCTGTCAGTCGAATTACCCAGGCTGTCGATACTTCCAAGGTGCGGGCATTGCCCAATCACCTTCCGCAATGGGCTAACTCCGCCAACAGTGCCGGTTTGGTTCCCGCCGACATGCAGTTGAATCAAATGACTTTGCTTCTGTCGCGATCGCCACAGCAGGAGCAGGCCTTTGACAAATTTCTGGCGGACCAGCAGACTCCCGGCTCGCCCGACTTCCACCACTGGCTCACTCCTGCCGAGGTGGGAGAGCGCTTTGGACCCTCCGACCAGGACATTGCCACCGTGACCGGCTGGTTGCAGTCGCAGGGCCTGCACGTGAACTCGATTTCGCCGAGCAAGATTTTTATCGGATTCGGCGGCACGGCGGCAAATGTGGGCCGCGCTTTCCAGACGGAGATGCGCTACTACAACGTTAATGGCGCGCAGCACATGTCGGTTTCTTCCGCCCCGATGATTCCGGAAGCCCTTGCCCCGGTCATTCAGTCCATTCGCGGCCTGTACACCGTTGAGGAAAAGCCTCTTCATCACGCCAGCGCGATGCAGTTGGATTCGCCGGAGATGACTGTCGGCAGCGGAACCCACTTTATTGCCCCGGCAGATTTCGCCACCATCTACGATCTTCCGCCCAGCTTGACAGGCGCAGGCATGAGTATCGGCATCGTGGGCAGGTCGCGAACCAACCCGGCCGACTTCACTAACTTCAAAAGCAAAACCGGCTCGACCTTTGCCAACCCCACGGAGATCGTTCCGCCTGGGAGTGCCGACCCAGGGCCCGCGCTGACTACCTGCACAGCCACGCCATGCAACGTCTCGGAAGATCAACTGGAAGCAACGCTGGATGTGACGCGCGCGGGCAGCGTGGCGCCCGGCGCCAATCTCTTGCTGGTGATTGCGACGGGCGCCAGCGGCGGCATTGAAACCGCTGCCCAGTACCTGGTGAATACGACTCCCGTTCCCGCGCAGGTGATGACCATCAGCTTCGGAGCTTGCGAGTCGTCAGTCGGAGCGTCAAACGTAAATTTTTGGGACTCTTTGTTTAAGAATGCCGCGGCAGAGGGAATCTCGGTGTTCGTTTCTTCCGGAGATGCGGGCGCATCCGGCTGCGACGCCAACTTCTCCACGCCGCCGGCGAGCCCCCAGCCCAACAGTCCCAATTACATCTGTTCCTCCAGTTACGCCACATGCGTGGGCGGAACCGAATTTGCCGATACCGCAAGCCCGTCCAGCTACTGGAGTTCCAGCAACACCTCCAACCTCGCCTCGGCGCTCGGCTACATTCCCGAGGGCGGATGGAACGAGTCGCTGAGCGGTTCCGCTCCCCAAGCGGCCTCTTCCGGCGGCGGCGTGAGCACTGTGATTGCAACTCCAAGTTGGCAGAAGGGAACCGGTGTGCCCTCGGCACGGTCCGGACGCTATACGCCGGACGTTGCGTTCTCCGCTTCCGACCACGACGGCTATTTTGCATGCTTCGCCGCGGCCGCTGTTGGTAACGGCACCAGTTGTGTCACCACAAACAACAGTTTCGGCTTCGAGTATTTCTCCGGCACCTCGGCGGCGGCTCCCGATATGGCCGGCGTGGCGGCGCTTCTCGATCAGAAGCTTGGCGGCGGGCAAGGCAACCTCAATCCGCAACTCTATTCCGTGGCGGCTAGCCAGCCTGCGGCCTTCCACGACGTGACGGTTGCCACAAGCGGTGTGAGTGGCTGCGTGGTCACTACGCCAAGCATGTGCAACAGCAGCATTCCGGGACCGACCGGGACGACTGGCGGCCAGGCTGGATTTCTGGTGACCAATGGATATGACGAAGTCACCGGTCTCGGCTCCCTGGATGTCGCAACGTTCATCAACAACTATGCAGCAGTGCCTGCGCAGGCCCCGGTGGCCACCACGGGGTCTGCCACGGCTGTCACGGCCAACACCGCGACGTTGGCCGGTACGGTGAATCCCAACGGAGCCGACACGACGGTCTCCTTCCTCTACGGGATAAACAGCACACCGAGCGGAGCTGGCAAGACATCCTCACAGGATCTGGGCTCCGGCAGCACTCCCACCACGGCTAACGCCAACCTCACAGGTCTGACTGCGGGAACAAAGTACTACTACCAGGTCGTGGCCCAGAACAGCGTTGGCACGACGGACGGGGCCATAAATTCCTTCACCACAACTTCGGCCCAGTCCCCAACGGCCGCCACTGGCTCGGCCACGGCTGTCACGGCCAACACCGCGACGTTGGCCGGTACGGTGAATCCCAACGGAGCCGATACGACGCTCTCCTTCCTCTACGGGACCAGCAGTACGCTCAGCGGGGCAACGCAGACAGCTTCGCAGGACATCGGATCTGGAACTACTGCAACAGCGGTTAGCGCCAACCTCACGGGTCTGGTCGCGAGTACAAAGTACTACTTCCAGGTAGTTGCTCAGAACAGCGTTGGC
>JAATFE010000044.1 GCA_015655365.1 Terriglobales bacterium | reverse complement strand
TGCAACCAATCCGAGGTAACGACACGGCCAAGCAGCGATTGACTCGCTCTTCTTTTGGCCGCCAAGAGCCTGTTCAACATTAAGATGCAAGACTCCACCGAGGGGCCTCATTTAAAATTGCTGTTTTCAGAACAGCGCTGAACAATCGCTGTTAACTGCCGATGAATGCAGTACCGGCAAGGTTAGAGCGCGATGAGAGGCGCTCAGCGGATGCGGCGCGTAGGGTGCGGAGGCCAGGAATGAAAAGCCAGTTCCATGTGGATCACGGCACTTGTTCAACGGCGCAGGAAAACTACGATGCCGCACCGGCGCGCGAAATCGACCGGCCGCAGACCTGGAGTTTCGTCGGCGATTTTCAGGGCATGGCGGGAGACGACGCCGAGCCCGACGCCCAGTTCTTTGTAGAAACCTGGACGCTTGGCGCAGCGGCCGCGGTGGAGAACTTCAAGCAGCGGCGGCAGGAACTGGCGGAGGTCAAGCGTCCCAGCGCGACATTGCACGATGTGGACGATACCGCAACATTTACTTTTGTCGAAGAGAGCGCGGTGTATGTGGATTTCATCTCTTCGTTCCGAGCCCCCTCGGGACGCTGCAACGGCGGCTCGCGCAAGCCTGTCGAGGAACCTTGCGCGCAGGCGCAGCCAGCGGCACAGGAGGAAGGCTTTTTTGCCGGGGAGGTTCTCTATCCCCTGACCCCGCAGAGCGCGTGCCGGCTGCTGGGTGTAGCCGCAGGCAGCACGCTGAAGCAGATCAAGGCGGCATACCGGCAAAGAGTGAGCCAGTGGCATCCCGACCGGCTCAACTTCCAGAGCGATGCAGTACAGCGCCGGGCCAACGAGCAGATGGCCGCGATCAACGAGGCCTATCACCTGCTCTGCAACGGAATGCTGCTGGAAACGGCCTAGTTCTGCGTCTCACCCTTCCCACCCTGGCACGCAAAAAGACAGAAACACGGCGAAGGTGGGCCACCCAAATGTCCTCTACTCCCTATTCCCTACTCCCTGCCTCTACCCACTGCTCCAAAAATCCATTCAACTCCGTCGGTGGACGAAGCCAGATGTCCGCCGCGGTTTCGCGCGGCTGGCGGCGCATGAGCACGCTCAAGCCCCGGCCCTTCATGGCCTCGAACGCCATCTCATCGGTCAAATCGTCGCCCAAATAAGCTGCGGGTGAGGCAGTATCCATTTCGGCAAGCAGCGCTTTGGCGGCACCGCCCTTGTTGCGGCCGACGCGCAGTTCCAGGCCGGATTCGAACTCCAGCAGCGCCAGACCCTCCATCTGCGCCAAAGGCTCAAAGAGGGCCCGCGTCCGCTGCTCGATCAGCTTTGCCGCGCGAGGAGAGCGGCCGCGCCAGTGCATCACCACGCCGTTGGCCTTGTCTTCAAAAAGGCCGCCCAGGCTGTCGCGCTTCAGATGCTGGCGCAAAGCATCGAGCTTCTCCTGGGTAGCGTCCGGGGCCTGCTCCAGCTCGCGCCGGCCATCGGGATAGAGCCGCTCCGCGCCGTGGAGGCCCCAAACTTCCAAAGGAGTGTCCAAGGCGAGCATCGGCGCAATTTCCTTTGCCGGGCGGCCGGTCACCACCACCATGCGCGTGCGGCCCTGGCGCTGGATGCCCCCCAGTTGCTCCCGCACCCCGGCCCAGGGCCGGGCGGTGAAGCGGTCCACGCGAAACGGCGCCAGCGTGCCGTCGTAGTCCAACAGCAAAAGCGCCTTCGCGCCGTCTGCAAATGTCGCGAAAAATGCTGCCAGTTTGTCTGCCGCTTCTGGGGTCACAGATGGCTCGCTTTCCCTGTCAGTTTACCGTCAAGCCCCGCCCGCGCCCGCCTCATGCGCTATTCTGTCGAGGAGAGCGGACCCTCGCTCTCTCAGGCCGACAAATCCCATGGCGTTCGACACGATCGAAACAACCGCAAAAAAACTCGTGCTCACCGTGCAGGACTATTCCCTGTTCGCGTATCGTGCCGTCACCAACCTCTTCCGGCCGCCGGTTTACTGGCCGGATTTTTTAATTCAATCGGACATCATCGGCGTGGGCTCCGTGTCGATCGTCGTGCTCGCCGGGCTCTCCACCGGAGGCGTGCTGGCGCTGCAATCGGCGGCCACGCTTTCGGCATTCGGCGCGGCGGCCGTTACCGGGCAGTTTGTGAGCCTGACCATGATTCGCGAACTGGGGCCGGTGCTGACCGGCGTCATGGTCTCCGGGCGCAACGCCAGTTCCATGGCCAGCGAACTCGGTTCGATGGTGGTGACGGAACAGATCGACGCCATGCGCGCCCTGGGCGTGGACCCGCTGCGCAAGCTGGTCACCCCGCGCATCTTCTCCACCATCTTCATGCTCTTCTTCCTGACCATCGTGGCCGACGCCTGCGGCATCCTGGGCGGCGGCGCCGTGACCGTCTTCATGAACCACCAGAACGGCACGCAATACTTCTCCATGGCCTGGGAGCACCTCCGCTATCCCGACATCATCCAAGGTCTGGTAAAGCCGCTCTTCTTCGGCTACATTCTCTCCTCCATCGGCTGCTTCTATGGAATGCGGACCTCGGGCGGCACGGAGGGCGTAGGCCGGTCCACCATTCAGGCGGTGGTTTCCTCGTCGGTGCTCATCATCTTTGTCGACTTCCTCATCACCCAGGTGCTGCTCTCCCTGTTTCCCCACCTATGATGGCGACCGGTTCCCCTCAACCCGATCCCGCCGCCGCCGAACAGAAATTGGCCGCGGATCTGCGCCCCGTGGTCTTCCGCAATGTCACCATCGGCTTCAACGGCCCACCGGTGCTCGATCGGATCGGCTTCTCCGTGGCTCCCGCCGAAACCCGCATTCTGCTCGGCCCCGCCGGGGTAGGCAAAAGCGTCCTGCTCAAGCTGGCCAACGGTCTGCTGCGGCCCGAGCAGGGCAGCATCCGCCTCTTCGGCAAGGAGATTTCGCACATGCCCGAAGAGTGGCTTTTCCCGCTCCGCTCCAGGGCCGGCATGGTCTTCCAGGAGGGTGCGCTCTTCGACTCGCTCACCGTGCGCGACAACGTGGCCTACCAGTTGATCCAGGAGATGGTGCCCGACGAAGAGATCGACCAGCGCGTGCGCAAGATTCTGGGCTTCGTGGGGCTGGAGGAGGCTTTCTCGCTCTATCCCTCCGCCCTCTCCGGCGGAATGCGCCGCCGCGTGGCCATTGCCCGCGCTCTGATCCGCCAACCGGAGCTGCTGCTTTACGACTCGCCCACCGGCGGCCTTGACCCGATCACCTGCACCACCATCATCGAGCTGATCGTGAAGCAGCGCGACGTCTACCGTACCCCCTCGCTGCTCGTGACACATCGCCTGCAAGACGCCTTCACCATGTGCACGCATCGCTACGACACGGAACAGGGGCGCATGGTTCCGCTGCCCCAGGGCGAGACCGACCCCAACACCACCTTCCTGATGCTCGAAGAAGGCCGCCTGATCTTCGACGGCTCCCTGCGCGAGTTACTGCACAGCGAGAACGCGTTCGTAAGGGAGTTTCTGGAGTAAAGCAGAGATTCGTCACATCCCGGCGCAAAAATATGGATTACAGTGGATGGCCAAGGGTCGAACCGGGATGGAGGAACATGACTCTTCTTGTCACTTGGACACGCGCCAACGCCGTGGGTGTGCGGGCAATGGACAACGAGCACGCCATCATGATCGAAGCGATGAACGAGCTTCGCCTGGCGCTGGTGAACGGCGCCAGGCGGCCCGAGGCCAACGACCTGATGCATAAGCTGATCGAATTCACGCGCATGCACTTCCGCAACGAAGAACACCTGCTGGAGCGCTTCGGCTACCCCGGCCTCGAAGAGCAAAGGACCGAGCACAAGCTCCTGCTCGAGCAGCTTCAGGACTCTTTCCACCGGGCGCAACAGGGCGAAGGCGTTTCCGTCAGCGAATTGCTCCTGTTTCTCCACGATTGGTTCCTCAACCACGTCGAGGGCCTGGACCAAAAGTACGGTCCGTGGCTCAATTCCCAAGGCGTGAATTAAGGAGCCATTTCTGCCGCCGCGCCGGAATATTCTTGATCCATGCCGACTCTCAGTCCTCGCTCGCAGCTCATTCTTCTTTGTGGCCTTTTCTCGACGCTGGCTCTGGCAGCCGTTGCCGGCGCGCAGCAGCCGTCAGGGCCGCTCCTCGTGCTCCATGCGGCCCGTCTCCTCCAGGTGGATACCGGAACCCTTCTCAGCCCCGGCGAGGTCCTCGTCGAGGGCGAACGCATTCGCGCCGTGGGCACTTCGGTCGAGCACCCGCGGGGAGCCAAAATCGTTGACCTGGGCGATACGACGCTGCTGCCGGGCCTGATCGACGCGCATGTGCATCTCTTCCTGCATCCGGGCGATGAAGACCTGCAAACGGTCGAGGAGTCGGTGCCCTGGCGCACCGTCCTGGCCGAGCAGGCTGCCAAGGCCGATCTACTGGCCGGCTTCACCGCCGAGCGCGACATGGGCACCGAGGGCGCAGGCTCGGCCGATACCGCGGTGCGCAACGCCATCGACCGGGGCCTGATTCCGGGACCGCGCCTCCGCATCAGCGGCAACGCCATCGACATTCTCGGCGGGCACGAGGACGCCAACCACTTCAACCCCGCGCAGCATGTTCTGTCGAACGCCGACTACGCCAACAACGCCGAGCAACTGGTCGAAGTTATCCGCGCGCAGCACAAGGAAGGCTCGGACTTCGTGAAGATCTACGAAACCGGCAAGGACAGCCGCGTTGGCAATGAACTGCGCACGCCCTACCAGTACACCGAGGCGCAACTGGCCGCCGCGGTCGAAGAGGCGCATCGCCTGGGGGCCGGCGTCGCCGTCCATGCCTTGGGCGAGCCGGGAACGCTCTTCGCAGCGCAGGCGGGCGTAGCTTCCATCGATCACGCCACCCAATTAAGCCCGGAGACCATGCGGCTGATGATCGAAAAGCAGATTCCCGCCGTGCCCACCTTCGCCATCTTCGAGTACTTTGCGCAGCACGCGGCATCGCCGGCCACGAGGACGCGCGAACAGGCACTGCTCGATTACAAGATTGGCGAGTTCAAGAAGCAGATGGCCGCGGGCATTCCGTTTGCCGTGGGCTCGGACGTGGGTCCATTTCCGCACGGCACCCAGGCTCGCGAACTGGAGCTGATGGTCCGCTACGGAATGAAGCCGCTGGCCGTGCTGCAAGCCGATCTGCTCAATGGCGCAAAGCTGCTGGGCTGGGCTGGCGAGATAGGCGAACTGAAGCCAGGCTATTACGCCGACATTGTCGCGGTCCACGGCAATCCGCTGGAAGACATGTCGGCTCTGGAACGAGTCGGTTTTGTGATGAAGAACGGAGCGGTGGTGCGGCAGTAGGCAGGAATTGCGTTACCGTGTGAGGGCGGTGCTCGGAGCGCCTATTCCGATTCCGCAGGAGTCTGCGCTGCCTCGGAGGCGCGCGCCGCTTTCTTCCTTGCCTTGGTCTCCGCCCGCTTGGCCAGAATCTTCTCCAGCATCTGTGTGTAGCGCGGCGGCTTCACCTGCTTGAGAGAGTCCTTGATCGCCCTGCGATAGCCGGTCAGAAAGAGGGAATACATGATTGCAAGCGAGCACCCGATCCCCCACAGGAGCCCGAAGCAAAGTCCAAAAAACGCAGCCCGTCCAAAACCCTCCATCGCGCTCGCCCCTTTCCAAGCTTTGTTTCATACTACAGTTACATTTCCCTCAACTTCCAGAAGAACTGCAAAAGCCCAGGGCGAGTACCGTGTCCTCGTGATTTCGTAATCAAGCCCAGGAAAATGGGTGCCCCAGGTCCCGCTTTTGGGACCTGGGAGAACACGAACCCGAGGTGCAAAATCAATTGGTCAATGATCTAGCTGCTAGCTAGGTAACGTTTGAATAAGTCGCAGTTTGAAAGGGCACGGCTTTAGCCGTGCCGTAAAACAGCCGAAATGATAGGGCTTTAGCCCCGGAGGGACGTTTCTCCCTCTACACATCGGGAGCGGGCTGAAGCTTCCGCCCGCTCCCGAATCTTCGATCCGCGCCCGCAAAATTAAACAGCCACGGTGAAACTATCCTCGGTGCGCGTGACCGCTTTGTACAGCGTATCGCGCTCCACAGGCACACGGCCGGCTTCGGTAATCAGGCGGCAGAGTTCCTTGCGAGTCATGCCCTGTTGCGTCGTTGCGCCGGCGTCGTGATAGATCTTCTCTTCGACGACCGTGCCGTCCAGGTCGTCGGCGCCAAAGCGCAATGCGATCTGCGCAATCTTCGGCGTCAGCATCTGCCAATAGGCCTTGATGTGGGGGAAGTTATCCAGCAGCAGGCGGCTAACCGCGGTCTGGCGAAGATCGGTAAGTCCTGTCGTCACGGGCAGGTGGTCGAGCGCCGTGTTTTCCGGATGAAAGGCCAGCGGGATGAAGGTCTGGAAGCCGCCGGTCTCGTCCTGCAAGGCCCTCAGCTTGAGCAGGTGATCGACGCGGTCCTCGTCGTTCTCAATGTGCCCGTACAACATGGTGGCGTTCGACTTGAAACCGAGCTTGTGGGCCAGCCGGGCCGTATTGATCCATTCCTCGCCGTCGATCTTGTG
>JAATFE010000088.1 GCA_015655365.1 Terriglobales bacterium | reverse complement strand
GGCTTGAAAACATCGTCGCCCCGGAACAGAAAACAGCCCAGCAGCGAGCGCAGTTCCAACTCCGGCACCCGCAGTGCCGCGCCGCTGATGTCGTCCAACATGCGCGCATCGCCGTCCAGCACCTTGTACTGGTCCTGCGCAAAGTACTCGCTGACCACGTTGTGCCCCATCTTGACCTGTCCGGAAGTGGGCGCCTCGGCCCCGGTCAGCAACCGGATCAGCGTAGACTTGCCCGCGCCGTTCACACCCACCAGCGCCACGCGGTCGCCGCGCTCGATGGTGAACTTGACGTTGTCCAGCACCTTCTTTTCGCCGTAGCTCTTGCTGAGCCCCTCGGCCTCCACCACCGTGCGGCCCGAGGGCGGCGGCTGGGGAAACTTGAAATGGATGATCGGCTCCTCTTCCGGAACCTCGATGCGCTCGATCTTTTCCAGCTCTTTGATGCGCGACTGCACCTGCTTGGCTTTGGTGGCCTGGGCGCGGAAGCGGTTGATGAACGACTCCAGGTGTTCGATCTGGATGCGCTGGTTGCGGTAGGCGGACTCGAGCAGCGTCCGGCGCTCGTCTTTCTGGCTCAGGTACTTGGTGTAGTTGCCTTGGTAAACATTCAGCCGCTTGTTCCAGATCTCCACCGTGCGGTCGATCGTCACATCGAGGAAGTAGCGGTCGTGCGAAATCAGAATGTAGCCGAAGGGATAGCTCTTCAGGTAGCCTTCCAGCCAGTTGCGGGTTTCGAGATCGAGATGGTTCGTCGGCTCGTCCAGCAGCAGCAGGTTGGGCTTGGCCAGCAGCAGTTTGGCCAGCGCGAGCCGCATTTGCCAGCCGCCGCTGAATTCGTCGGTCAGCCGCCCCCAGTCTTCCTTGCCGAACCCAAGTCCGCCCAGCACTGCGCCCACCTGCGCGTCCAGCGCGTACCCGTCCAGCGCATGGAAACGGTCTTGCAACATGGAGAAGCGCTCGGCGGCCGCTTCGTACTCGGTCCCATTGTGGTCCAGCACGGCCAGTTGCCCGGCCAGCCGCTCAATTTCCGTCTCCATGTCGCGCAGCTCGTCGAAGACCGACAGGCACTCTTCGAAAACCGTCCGCCCGGTCAGTTGCAGCCCCTCTTGGGGCAGATAGCCGATGCTCATGCCACGGGTCTGCTGCACGGCGCCGTAGTCCAGCGACTCCGTCCCCGCCAGCACTTTCATCAGGGTGGACTTCCCAGTCCCGTTGGCGCCCACCAGGGCAGTCTTTTCCCGCGCCCGGATCAGCCAATTGGCCTCCAGGAACAGCACGCGCGGTCCAAACCGCTTGCCGGCATTTTGTAGTGAGAGCATCTCTTCTATTTTCGCAGACCGCTTGCGCCGGGGCCGCTTTCAGGCAGAATAGGCAGCACCTCCTATTTGCTATTTGATTCTGAATTTCCGGTGATTCGGGAGGGTTTGAGCTGCCCTCGAGATTTCCTTCAGTTGAAAGCTCGATAATTGGCGCTTTCAAAGTCCTGATGTATAGTGAGTAATAATTATGAGCTGGGTCGGCAAAACACGAGCACGCAATGCGAACATCCCTGCGCTGTTCGTCGCGTTGCTTGCGATCCTTCTGATCTTTGGCACCACGATACAGCTCACGCACGTCCATACGGACGGTGCTGCACATGCGGATTGCGCGCTCTGTCAAAGTGCGCATAACGTAGTGCGGCCCTCGGTCGCGCCTTGCATTCAGCCAGTCTTCGTTGTCGTAACCCGCGTTGCTGTTCTGTTCGAGCGGCCCTATCGCGAACACATCTTCTCGTTTTCGCACTGGAACAGACCCCCTCCTGATCGACCTGCCATCGCATAGAACGTATCCCGAATCCACGTAGAGTAGCCGCGGGCTGCCTTGAGTTGTCTTTTCCTTTTGGGGAAGAGCACCGGCAGCCCCGACCTCCTATATGCCCATTCGGAAAATCCGGTAAGCAGTGATCTCAAAAGTCAGCGATCTCAGGAGGCTTGTCCATGCGCCCGTTTACGCGCAGCATTCTCTTTTTCCTATTCGTCCTTGCATTTTCGGCGGTGTTTTCGGCACTGCATGCCCAGTCGAGTTCCGGCTCCATCAGCGGTGTGGTTACCGATCCATCGGGAGCGGTGATTCCGGGAGCATCGGTTTCCATCCAAAATCCCGTTAGCGCCTATACGAGGGGTGCAACGACCGACAGTGCCGGGCATTTTCGCTTCTCGAACCTGCCGCTCAATCCCTATCACCTCACGGTCACGATGAATAGTTTCGCTTCGTTCGTTGGAGACGTGGATGTCGACTCGATTGTGCCGGTAGTCTCAAGCATTCGCCTCAAAATTGGCGCAGCTTCGAACACGGTTACGGTGGAAGGCGGAGAGGATCTCATCGAAAACGATCCGACCGCACATACGGACGTGGACCGTGCGTTGTTCGACAAACTGCCTCTTGAAAGCGCGTCTTCCTCGCTGAGTTCGCTGGTCACGCTCGCATCTCCTGGGGTTGCCGCCGACTCAAACGGCCTCTTCCATGGATTGGGAGACCACGCCTCGAATTCCTTTTCGGTGGATGGTCAGCCGATCACCGATCAGCAGAGCAAAGTCTTCTCCAACCAGCTACCCTCCAATGCGGTCCAGTCCCTGGAGGTGATCGATGGCGCACCGCCCGCGGAGTACGGAGGCAAAACCAGCCTGGTCATCAACGTGACAACTCGATCCGGGATGGGCCTGACCAAACCTGTCGGCAATATCACGACTTCTTATGGCACGTTCGGATCGGCTACGGGCTCAGTCGACCTCGGCTATGGTGGCCAGAACTGGGGCAACTTCTTCGAGTTGGACGGCCTGAACACCGGTCGGTTTCTCGACCCCCCGGAGTTCAGTGTCTTCCACGACAAGGGCAATGAACAGAACGTCTTTGACCGAGTGGATTATCAATTCTCGGCGGCCAACTCAATCCACACGAACTTGAATTACTCACGCTCCTGGTTTCAGACGCCAAACACCTATGACAATCTCAACGTCCCCAATGTGTTGAGCGGGGGAGCAGGCGCGAACCCCGTCTTCGGCAATGTTGGGAACACGGATCAGCGATCCAAGATCGGCACATACGACATCGCGCCAACCTTTACTCACATTCTCAGCAAGGACGCAGTCCTGAACCTGGGCGGGTACGTGCGAAGAGACGGCTACAACTACTACCCGAGTGGCAACCCTCTGGCCGATCAAGGCCCCATCCAGAGCGAATCGGTATCTCAGCAACGCTCACTGTTGAATGCGGGCGTCCATGGAGAGTTGACGATCCAAAAGGGCATCAACAGCATCAAGGCCGGAACGGTGTATCAACACACGTTCCTGCGCGAGCATGACAATCTGGGTCTAATCAACGCGACATTCAACTCGCCTTGCGTCGATGCGAACGGGAATCCGCAGCCAGGATTCACCGATCCCGCCCAATGCGCGGCTGCCGGT
>JAATFE010000305.1 GCA_015655365.1 Terriglobales bacterium | reverse complement strand
TCAAATGATCCATCATTCCTTCGCGATCCGCGGTGCGAATCACATAGAGGTGAAACACCGCGCGGGAGTTCGCAGGCTGCTGCGGCAAAGTGATGGCTGCGTTCTCCGCAAGCAGACGGTTGTATTCGGTCGCATGTTCGCAGCGCAGCGCATTCCACGTTTCCAAATGAGGCAGCTTCACGCTCAAAAGACCGGCCTGGATCGCGTCCATTCGACCGTTGTAACCCTCGACGTCGTGGTAGTACTTTTTTGCCTGGCCATGATCGCGCAGCATCTTGGCTTTGCTTGCCACCGCCGAGTCGTTTGTCGTCACTGCTCCCGCCTCGCCGCAAGCTCCCAGGTTTTTGCCGGGATAGAAACTGAAGGCTGCCGCGCGGCCCATCGATCCGGCCTTCATCCAGCGATTCAGTTTCTTTGAAAAATACTCCGCGCCATGCGCCTGGCACGCATCCTCGATCACCACCAGGCCGTACTGCTCGGCTAGAGCGAGAATCGCATCCATGTCGGCCATTTGTCCGTAGAGATGTACCGGCACTACAGCGGTCACCGGGCGTCCGCTGCGCAGGCTGATCAACTTTCCGGCCGCGTTTCGCATGCACTGCTTTTCGAGGTACTGCTGCAGCTTCTCGGGCGAAAGGTTATAGGTGTGCTCGTCGATGTCCACAAACTCCGGAAGCGCACCGGCCTGCGAAATGGCTTCCGAGGTGGCGATGAAAGTGTTCGGAACTGTCACGACCACATCGCCTGCCTGCACTCCTGCACCCATCAGCGCAAAGCGCACCGCATCCGTGCCGCTGCTCACCGCAATGCAGTGGCTCACGTTGCAGAAGGAGGCAAATGCCGTCTCGAATTCGTCTACCATGGTGCCGCCGACGAAACCTGCGGTGTGCAGTGCCCAACGAAACACGCTGGTCAGTTCCTGCTCGAGTTCCAGATGAGGAGTTACCAGATCGAGAAACGGAATCGGTTCGTGCGCGTCGTTTTCCTCATTCTGCGGGCGGATCGAGCGCCGCAGGGTAGCCGGGTTTCCTGCGACGATGGCGTTGGCGGGAACGTCTTTGGTCACGACGCTGCCCGCGCCGACAAGCGCATTTTCGCCGATCGTGACGTTGGGCAAAATCGTCGCGCCGGAGCCGATGGATGCGCCCTTCTTGACAATCGTCCGTTCGACCTTCCAGTCGGCTTCAGTTTGCAGGCTGCCCTCGGTAGTTGTGGCGCGGGGGTAGGTGTCGTTCAAAAACATGACGCCGTGCCCGATGAAGACGTTGTCCTCGATGGTCACGCCTTCACAGACAAAACTGTGGCTTGAAATTTTGCAGCGCTTGCCGACGGTGGCGTTTTTCTGAATCTCGACGAATGCACCGATCTTCGTCTCGTCGCCGATCTCGCACCCATACAGATTGATGAATTTCGAGAGCCGAACATCCTGTCCAAGCTTGACATCGTTCGCGATAAAGTTCGAGGAGTTCATAGATACACCAACGTTCCTCTCTTGCTGAGCGATTCGCTTGCGGCTTCCAGCATCTTGACAACCCGCAGGCCGGCGCAGCCGTCGTTAATCGGGTCGTGCCCATTTGCAATGCAATCCACAAAGTACGCCAGTTCCTGGCGCAGGGCTTCGACCTGTCCCAGTTGCGGAGCCCACATGTCGCCGGACCGGTAGTTTACGAGCAACTCGTAAACGCCGTCCTGGCTGGTGATGTTCACGCCCCTGTCGTAGACCTTCAGTTTTTCATCGGCCACCAGGTCGTTCCACACTAGCATCTTCTTTTCCCCGCCGATGAGCGTGGTTCTCACCTTCACCGGGGAGAGCCAATTGACATTGATGTGCGCAATCACTTTCTCGGGAAAGTAGAGCGTCATGAAGGCCACATCCTCATAGGCGCTCAGATGGTTCTGTCCGGTTGCTACGATGGCCTCGGGAGTTGCCTTGAGAAGAAAATCCATAATGGAAAGATCGTGCGGCGCAAGGTCCCAAAGCACGTTGATGTCGTGTTGAAAAAGGCCCAGGTTCACGCGCGTGGAATCGTAGTAATAAAGCTTCCCCAGGGTTCCTTCGTCGAGCAACTGGCAAATCTTCTGCACCGCGCCGGTGAACAGAAACGTATGGTCCACCATGATCTTGAGATTCTTCTGCCCGGCAAGGTTGATGAGCTCCTCGCCTTGCGCAGAATTGCTTGTGAACGGCTTCTCCACGAACACGTGCTTGCCGTTTTGCAAAGCGGCTTTGGCCAGTTCGTAATGCGTCCAGACCGGCGAAACGACGGCGACAGCGTCGATTTCAGTCGACGTGATCACGTCCATCGGGTCCGAGCTGACCGTGATTCCCGGATATGCCTTCTGCGCGCGGGTGCGGGCAGAAGGGCTGAGATCCGCGATTGTAAGTACCTGGGAACCCTCCAGAGTCGTGAGGTTCCTCACTACGTTTGGTCCCCAATAGCCGTATCCAATTACGCCGAAATTCATGTTCCGAGTACCTTTCTTCAGAACTGCCGATCATTCGGCATACGCAATGGGGTAGCTCTGCCTGTAAGCCGAAACTGCAACCTGCGGGAACCGGCGGCTTAATAGGCGCCGGTGCCTCTGAGAACTGCGAGCGGTGTGAGCATGAGGATCTTGAGGTCGAGCCCCAAGGACCAGGATGTGGCATAGCGCAGATCCAGCCGGACCATGTCGTCGAATTTGACGTGGCTTCTGCCGGAGACCTGCCAGAGCCCCGTGATTCCCGGCTTGAATTCCAACACCCGGCGGCGATGCCATGTTTGATAGGCAGCCACTTCGTATCGAACCGCGGGGCGCGGCCCAACCAGCGACATTTCGCCTCTGAGCACATTCCAGAATTGCGGCAACTCGTCCAGGCTCGTCTTCCGCAAAAAACGCCCAACGGGGGTGATTCGCTTGTCGTTCGTAAGCTTGTAAACGGCCTTGCCATCGTCCTGGGATGGCTCGTCCTCTGCCGTGTCCTTGATCAGCGTAGTGACAAACTTCTTGTGCACGGTGCGGTCGATGTCGACATACATGGTTCGAAATTTGAGAACGATAAAACGCTCGCCGTACTGGCCAACCCGCGTTTGACTAAAGAGCACCGGGCCCTTGGAGGTTGCTTTGATCGCGAGGCCAATCAACCAGAGCAGAGGCAGGCAAGCGAACAGCGCCACTGTGCTGCCGACAATGTCGATCAACCGCTTGATCGATAACATGAAGCGTCTGCGCTTTGGGGTGGCCGTCAGTTCCGGATACAGCACAAGATTGATCGGACGGCCCGGCTTGCTTTGGTCCCACTCGTCGGGGAAGAAATGGAAGGAGATGCCGATCTGATTGAGTTGATCGAAAACCATCTTTTCGCGGAGCATGGTTTTTACCCTGGTCAGGATAGTGCCCAGGACTGCGTTCTTGTCTGGGGCCACGAGCCCCGTAAACATCACGCCAAGCACGGTCCGTTCTTTGTACCAGCCGACGACGTCGGTTTCCCGATTGGATGTCAGGAGGGCAGCCGCGACACTGTCGAGCGATGTGCCGTCCGTCTCCGTAGGCTCGTGGTTGCCCGTATCCAGCAGCATCAGCAGAAAGGATTCCTTGGATCGTTCCGATCTCTTGCGCTCGATGGCAATCATCCGATTGAAGGTTTTTTCGCTCAGAACCTCGCGATCACCAGACGCTAAGGATTCGAATGGCGAGCCGGCTGCATTTGAGAAATCGCTTGCGCGTATGGGCTCCACAGCTTGCTCCTCTCTCAACAATCAAGAACCAGGCCAGAATGAGTCAACCGATAATGTTGCTTGCGTAACCGATGAGTTACGTTTTACCGGTCAACATCGATGCGGATCGAAGTAACTTTGGCTTTGCTTCAACCCTGATTTCGAGCAGTCCAGGATCGCCGGTCCGCTGTGTAATTCAATCTCTGGCGGTGTTAGCCGATCCCTTTTCGGAACTCGTTCCGAATCTCAATCCTGCGCATTCCAACCAGATCTTATCGAACCGTCTTGAAAGCCTGCTGTTTTCTGTCGACTACCAAGCAGTATTTCCGTAAACCCTTGAACTCGGGCCGACTGCGCCAGCGTCTCCACAGAAAGCTCCAGGCGATCAGGAGAGGCTTCGAGTCTTGTTCAAGCTTTAGTCGAATCATAACCGCAGCGCCGCGGGCGGACAATAGCCCGAAAGTGGTGCGCTCGTGGCACAACGGTCTTATCGGCAAGGCATTATAGCGGTTCCACAATTGCTGTATCCCGAAGCGATTGCTCACAAGTGGCATTTTCCTCAAGAAAATGCCACCCTGCACGATGAAAGTTAGGGCAAGTAAATTGTGGAACCGCTCTAAGAGGCAGTCGGAGTAAAACTAAGGCGGATGTTACCGAAGAACGGAAGAATAGGTCGGAAAAAGGTAACCGATGTGCGTTTTAATTATCCTCATTGGTAACGTGTCGGCAATAAAAAGGCGACTGGCGAAAGCTAGGTCTTTGACTGCATGAACTCGTACCAGCTTGGGTGCCCCAGGTCTGGGGTCCCCACGGATAGGTTTTCGTCCGTGGGGTGGAGGTCTCGCTTCTGAGACTTGGGAGAGCACGAACTCAAGGTACTAAATCATCCGGTCAGAGAGCTAGCGGAACAAGCCCTACTTGGGCCGGACCAGCTCGATACGGTCGCGGGTGCGAACCCAGGTGTTGCCGGCCATGCGGCCCACGGCGTCCAAACCCTCTGGATCGACGCGGAAATCTGCCATCAGGTCCTCGCGCACGTGAAAGCGAACCACCTCGCCCAGCACAATGACGCCTGCCCCTGGCTCGCGGCCCACGTAAATAACTTGCAGCAGCTTGCACTCCATCTGTGCCGGCGATTCGGCCACCCGCGGCGGACGTACCACCTCGCTGGCCACCTTGGTAAGTCCGGAGAGCTGAAATTCATCCACCTCGGGCCCCACTTCGGCGGCGGTCTCGTTGGCTGCCGCGGCAATCGCCTCGCTCACCACATTCACCACAAACTCGCCCGTCTCTTCCACGTTGCGTAGGGTGTCTTTGCGCAGATCGAAATGGAGTCCCGGCTCGGCTTGGCCGGGAGCGCGCAGCCCTGGGCAAAAAAGCACCGCCGGAGGGTTGGCGCCGGCGGACGAGAACGCGCTGAACGGCGCCAGGTTGACCACGCCGTCTCGGTCCACGGTGGAAACCAGCGCCACCGGCCTGGGCACGATAATGCCCGTCATGACCTTGTAAATCTGCTTGGGCTCGCAGTTGGCCGGATCGAGGGTGAGCATGGAGCCGAAGGATGTGCCAGTCAAGTTCATGCTTCTAGCCTAGATCATCTTTGCCCTGCTGCATCCTCTCAGCCCCAGGGTGCGTCTAAACTTTGTATAAGATTCTTGCACTTGGCCCGTGACAGATCTGGTCCGTTTCCTGAAATTCTTCGTCTGGTAACACTCCGTGATGCACAATCGAGTGTAAGGAGAACACTGTCGTGCCGCGAATCCATTTCCAGCTTCAACTCGCCGAACTCAAGGACAAGCTCCTTGCCATGGCTGCTCTGGCGCAGCTTGCGGTCGAGTCCGCGGTAGACGCTTACCTTCAGCGCGACCAGGGCCTGTGCCAGTACGTCAAGCAGAACGAGAAAGCCATCAACGCTGCCCAGCGCGAACTGGACGAGATGGCCTACGAGCTGCTGGCCAAAGAACAGCCCATGGCTATCGATCTGCGCTTCATTCTGGCCGTAATCAAGATCAACGGTGACCTCGAACGCATTGGCGACCAGTGTGTGGGAATCACGCGGCGCACCAGGGACATCATCAAGACCGGGGATATCGATCTGCCGGTGGACTTTGCCGCCATGGGCGAGTTTGCCGCCCGCATGATCCGCTCCGCGGTGCAGGCTCTGCTGGAGGGCGACGCTCGCCTGGCAGACTCGGTCCGCGGGATGGACGACGAAATCGACCGCATGAACCACCGCGCCCACGAGGACCTGCTCAAGCTGATCGAAGAAAAGCCGCAGTGCACGCAGCAGGCCATGAGCGCGATTCTGGTCTCGAAGAACCTGGAGCGCATTGCCGACCACGCCTCGAACATCGCCACCGACGTCATCTTCTGGATCCGCGGCGCCGATGTCCGCCACCAGTTGAGCATGTCTCTGGACTGATGCCGCCCAGCCGGTTCGCCCTGCCGTGTGTATATCCTGTTGAAAAGAAACGAACGCCCTTCCCTCAAATCTTGAGAGGGAAGGGCGTTCTCTTTTGCGTGGAAGTGCTGGTTCGAATGGAAGTGTTGGCGGCTTGCCCGCCCTATTCGTCCTTGCCCGGCCGGAGCATCAGTTCCTTGATGGCTTCCTTGGGGTCCTTGCCTTCGTCGAGAATCAGCTCCATCTGTTCGGCGATGGGCATTTCGATGCCGAGTTTGCGGGCCAGCCCCAAGGCGGCCCGGGTGGTCATCACGCCCTCCGCCACTTTTCCGCCCAATCCAGCCAGAATGTCGGGAAGCTTCCTGCCCCGGCCCAATTCCTGGCCCACGGTGCGGTTCCGGGAGAGCGTGCCGGTGCAGGTCAGCACTAGGTCGCCCACGCCGGAAAGTCCGGCCAGGGTCTCGCGGCGTCCCCCGCAGGCTACGGCCAGGCGGGTGATCTCGGCAATGCCGCGGGTGATGAGAGCGGCGGCGGAGTTGTAGCCCAGGCCCACCCCGGCAGCGACGCCGGCGGCGATGGCGATCACGTTCTTCAACGCGCCGCCCAGTTCGACTCCGATCACATCCGTGGAGGTATAGAGGCGAAGCGACTCGGAGGAGAATTCCTCCTGGATGCGGGCGGCGATCTCGGCGTCGTCGAAGGCGACGGTGACGGCGGTGGGCTGGCCCTGTGCTACTTCCAGGGCGAAGCTCGGCCCGGAGAAGGCGCCGATGGGAAGCGAGAGTCCAAGTCCGGCCAGATGGGAGCCGATGACTTCCGTCATGC
>JAATFE010000055.1 GCA_015655365.1 Terriglobales bacterium | reverse complement strand
TTGAGGAGAGTCTGAGACGCTGACTTCTAAAAGAGACCGAAGCGATGTCGCAGGAATTCTCAGGCGTTGCGGCATTCCTCACGCATCCTGAATCCAGCAGCCGACAACCATAATTGGAGGTTTTCTATGCCGTCCAAGCGCGGCGCGCTATTTTTGATCGTTCCCTTATTCGTTCTGCTCATGGCGGCGAACGGTCCGACTGCCCCGAGCGATCCGATTGACCCGCTGGGCCAGAGTGGCAATGCCGGCGCGGTGCGCGGCACGGTGACCGATCCGACCGGGGCGGTGATTCCCAATGCGATGGTCACGCTGTCCAACGCGGCCAGCGGCCTGAGCCGGACCGCCACGACGGATGCCACGGGGCAGTTTGTCTTTTCGAATATCGCCTTCAATCCCTATCGGATCAGTGTTTCCGCGGCTGGATTTGCTCCGCTGAGCCAGGCGGCCGAGATCCGGTCGGTGGTGGGAACGAACCTGAAGCTGGTGTTGCAGATTGCCACAGCCGATTCGACCGTGACGGTGGAAGGCGGCGGCGACCTGATCGAGAACGACTCGACATTCCACACCGACGTGGACCGGGACTTGATGAACCGGCTGCCGATGGAGAGTGAGTCGTCGGGGATCAGTTCGATGGTGACGCTTTCGACGCCGGGCATTTCCGCCGATTCCGACGGGCAGATGCACGGCTTGGGCGACCACGCGGAAAACTCCTTCTCCGTGGACGGACAGTCGATTACGGATCAACAGAGCAAGGTTTTCTCGAACCAGATTCCGCTGGACTCGGTGCAGTCGATGGAAGTGATCAGCGGCGCGCCGCCGGCCGAGTTTGGCGACAAGACCAGCGTGGTCATCAAGGTCACCACGCGCTCGGGGCTGGATACGCCGAAGCCCACAGGGAACGTGAACACGTCGTATGGCTCTTTTGGCTCGGTGAACACCGGTTTCAACCTGGCCGCGGGCAGCAGCAAGGCGGGCGACTTTATCGCCGCCAACTTTCTGAATACCAACCGGTTTCTGGACCCGCCGGAGTTCAAGGCGATGCACGATCGGGGCAACGAGACCAACGTCTTTAACCGCACCGATTACCGCTTCAGCTCGGCCGATACGGTGCAGTTGAACCTGGGCTATACGCGCTCGTGGTTCCAGACGCCGAACAGCTTCGACAATCTGAATCCGGCGCAGTTCAACAGCGCGTTATCGCTGGGATCGTTGCCGGCGACCGACCAGCGGGCCAAGATCGGCACCTTTAACATTTCGCCGACATGGACCCATGTGGTGAATACCGATGCGGTGCTGAACACCGGAGCGTTTGTGCGCAAGGACCAGTTCAACTATTACCCCAGCGGCAATCCGCTGAGCGATTTGGGGCCGGCCAACTTGCAGCAGGAGACGGTTTCGCAGAGCCGCAGCTTAACCAACCTGGGCATCCACTCGGATCTTTCGTGGAGTCGCGGATGGCAGAACGTGAAGGGCGGCGCAAGCTATACGCAGACGCTGCTGAACGAGAGCGACGGACTGGGCGTTGTTTCGCCCACACTGAATGCGCCTTGCGTCGATGCCGAGGGAAACCCGGTGGTCAGCATGGTGCTTACCTCGCCCAGCCAGTGCATGAGGTATGCGTATGCGCCAAACCCGGCCTACGTCCCCGCGTTGGCGCTCTACGACTTCACGCATCCTGTGCAGAGCACGGGCCTCTATCATTTTCACGGCCACACGGACGTAAAGGAACTCTCGCTCTACATTCAGGACGCGATCACGGCGGGCAACTGGCTGTTCAATATAGGCATTCGCGGCGACATGTATAACGGGCTGACCGTTGCCAGGCAGGCCGAGCCGCGGGTGGGCGTCAGCTATCATGTGAAGCCGTCGAGCACCGTGCTGCGCGCCTCGTATGCGCGGACGCTGGAGACGCCGTTCAACGAGAACCTGGTGCTTTCGAGCCTGGGTTGCAACTCCGTGGTGATCCAGGCGCTGGTGCCGTGCGAGAGCGCCTCGCTGCCGCCGGGGTACCGCAACGAATTCCATGCCGGGCTACAACAGGCCATCGGGCATCACTTCGTGGCGGGCGGCGAATACATCTGGAAGTACACCCATAATAGCTTCGACTTCAGCGTGCTGGGCAATACGCCGATCACCTTCCCCATCGACTGGCACAACTCCAAGATTCCGGGCTTTGCGGCAAACGCCAGCGTGCCTGAGTTCCACGGCTTCTCGGCGGAGGTGGTGATGTCGGGCGTGGCAGCCCGCTTCTTCTCGCCGCAGGTGGGTGGACTGGGCACCGTCCCGGCCACCGTTGCGGGGCAGGCTTTCCGCATCGACCACGACGAGAAGTTCAACCAGACCACCCATGCGCAGTACCAGTTTGCCAAGC
>JAATFE010000031.1 GCA_015655365.1 Terriglobales bacterium | reverse complement strand
CAGCCAGGCTGCCCTCAGAGTCAATTAGAACGGTGGCCTGATCTCGCTCGAAGTTCCTCCGGCTGCGGGAACATAGCATTTCAGCGTGTAGTCCATCACCATGCGATCGGCATTGAAGCGCCATCCCAGGGTGCGAATGGTTCTCTTCATGCGCTTGATCCAGCCCCTGGGCAACCCGTCCCGGTCGCGCTGATAGTAGAGCGGAATCAACTCGTCACGGAGAACGCGGTAAAGGTCGTCGCCATCGCGGCGGTCATGCACATCCATGTTCGAGTGCGTTCTGCCTTTACCAATTGCGAAGCCGTTGAGGCCGTCATATGCTTCGGCCCACCATCCGTCCAGTACCGAAAGGTTCAAGCCGCCGTTGAGGACGACCTTTTGTCCGCTTGTGCCGGATGCCTCCAGTGGCCGCCGTGGATTGTTGAGCCAGACATCGACGCCCTGCACCAAGTGCCGGCCGACATTGATGTCATAGTCCTCCACGAAGACAAACCTGTCTCCGAACTCGGTGTCGCGCATCATCTGCGCTATCTGCTGAAGCACGGCTTTGCCTGGTTCGTCGAGCGGGTGGGCCTTGCCGGCAAACAGAAATTGTACCGGTCGCTTGGGATCGTTGATTATCGATGCCAACCGCTGCATATCGGCCAGCAAAAGATTGGCCCGTTTGTAAGTGGCAAACCGGCGTGCGAAGCCGATGGTCAACGCATCGTGCGAGAGCACTCGGGTGAGTCTGCTCAACGTTTCATCCGGTTCGTTGCGCCGTCTTGCCTGTTCGCACGCACGCTGCCGCACAAAATCCAGCAGTTGCGACTTCAAGCTGAGATGTGTTTCCCAAAGTTCGCCGTCGTTGACGTTTTCAATTTCTGCCCAAGTGCTCGCTGTGCCACTGTGCTTTTGCCATCCGACCCCAAGATGCCGATCGTAAAGACGGCACATTTGCGGCGCAAGCCACGATGGAACGTGGACACCGTTGGTGATGTGGCCGATCGGCACCCCATCCTCGCTCTTGCCCGGAAATAGGCCCTTCCACATCGACCGAGAAACCTCGCCATGCAAAGAAGAAACCGCATTCGCACGGCGCGATAGCTTGAGTCCAAGAACCGTCATGCAGAATTGTTCTTCATGATTGGCAGGGTCTTCACGGCCAAAGCTCATCAACGCATCGTGCGAGAGCCCAAGCTCTTCTCGCAGATACCCAAGATGCTCTTCAATCAGATCGGCGTCGAACCGGTCATGACCTGCGGGCACGGGAGTGTGGGTGGTAAAGATCACTTCACGCGGAATCAAGCTCGCGGCGCTGTCGAAATCGATTCCTTCTTCTTGCATCCGATCGCGAATCGCCTCGAAGACCGCGAAGCCGCTGTGCCCTTCGTTCAGATGAAGCACGCCCGGCGAGATTCCCATCGCCTTGAGGGCGCGAAAGCCGCCTACGCCGAGAAGCAGCTCCTGACGAACGCGAGTTCGTCCATCGCCGCCATACAAGCGGGAAGTCAGCTCCAGATCTTCGGGCGCATTGCCAAACACATTGGAGTCGAGCAGCAACAGGTTGCAACGGCCCACCTTCACTTGCCACACCTTGGCTCGGAGCACGCCGCTACGGGTTCGAATCTCCACCACCACCGGTTCACCGTTTTGCCCGATGGCCGGCTGCATAGGTAATTGATTGACGTCGGTTTGCAGGTATTCCTCCTGCTGCCATCCAGTCTTGTCTAGGCGCTGCAAAAAGTATCCTTGACTGTAAAATAAGCCGATTCCGACCAGGGGAATATCGAGGTCGGACGCGCTCTTGATGTGATCTCCCGCCAGCACGCCCAAGCCGCCGGAATAGATGGGCAGAGACTCGTGGAGCCCGAATTCGGCTGAAAAATAGGCGACCGGACGAGGCCTCAGCACGCCCGCATGGCCTGCGCCCCAGGTCCGGTCCTCATGCAGATACTCTTGCTGGCGGCGATAGACGTAGTTGATGCGGCTATGCAAAACCAGTTCCGTGGCCCGACGCTCGACCTCTTCCAGAGGAATTTCGCTCAGTAGAGAGATTGGGTTTTGATTCAATTGCCGCCAGCGCGTGGGATTCAAGTCGCGAAACAAGGCGATGCAGTCGTGGTCCCAACTCCACCAGATGTTCCGAGCCAGAGACCATAAGCGTTCCTGCGCAGGACCGATAAAGCGGTCCAACATGCGCGCCTCGCTGACCACCGGTGCCACTTGATTTGCCGCTTCCACCAGCGTGCGAATCTCGCTCTCGTTAAATATACGCGCGTTCCTGGTTTGAACAACCAGAACCCCTTGCAAGATCCCGCGGTCGATCAGTGGCACACCGAGAAATGAGTGATACGCATCCTCACCGGAATCTTTGAAATACTTGAAGCGGGAATGCTTGCTCACATCGTCGACGGCTACTGGCAGAACCTGTTCCGCGACCAGTCCGGCGAGGCCTTCGTTGAGCGGCATGCGCAGTGTGCCAATGCAACTGGGGTGAAGTCCAATGGTTGCCGCCATCACCAGGTTCGATCGATCCGGTTCGAGCAGATAGGCCGAGCAAACATCGGTCCTGAATCGCGTGGCGATCAATGCCACGACATTCATAAGAGTGTCTGCTGGTTTACCTCCAGCCTCGGCAAGGTTCCTGATATCCTCTGCGTTTAATACATGTCCGGCTTCCGTTGAATCGTAGAGCTTGGTCATCCGTTTCCCCCTGTCATTCGTTCCATATCCGAGACGCAAGATCAACACTTTGCTCCGCCGCAATAGCCAGCGCAAAAATGTATCCGGCCCCAACGCCGAGATGGAAAGCGGCAGAGGGCCTGGGGGGCGATTGTAAGGAAAGTTCCCTCCCGTCATTGTGCGGAAAAGCAAATAAGGATCTCATGAGTATTTGCAACTGTGCAGGCAAATTGAGGTTGGAAGTTCCTGGTTCACTCTGAGTCGTCAAGCCGCACAGGGTGAACCGGCGAAGCGATAGGGTTCTCTGTATGTCGTCTTGATTCAATGGAATGGCGTTCAAATCCAGACTTCGAACTGCGGAAGCGGCCATTCGGCAAAAGCTGGTTGGCCTGGGCGCGGACAGGCAAAGTAAAGGCCGCCTCGGAAGGCGGCCTTTGCTTGTTCGGCTGTGAGGTAAAGACTAGAACGTGAAATGAACCGCCAACTGCGCGCTGCGCGGCCCGCCCCCGCCCAGGTAGGGGTTGCCGCTGCCCACATCCGGCGTCGCCGTGGTCCCCAGAAATTGTGTCCCGTTGGTGCTGGGGTCGGCGCCGGCCACCAGACGGTCTCCCACGGTGTGGCTGTTTCCGAAGACGTCGATGCCGAATCCCGGCAGCAGCGGATTGCTGAAGTTGGGGTGGTTGAAAAGATTGAACGCATCGAAGCGCAATTCCATCACCAGCCATTCGTTCAGGTGCGAAGTCTTGGTCAGCGAGAAGTCGAAGTTGGTAAAGTCCGAGGCGTTGAAGGCATTGCGTCCTTCGCTGCCCGGATGACCGTTGATGCAGTCTCCGTTGCTATCCACCGTGCAGGGCGCGGCAAAGGCCGCCATGTTCAGCAGGTTAGTCCGGCCGGAGACGCCTTTGTGCGGATCGCCAATGATGTCGGGCCGTCCGTAATACTCGCCGCTCCCGTTGTAATCCCCCTCAAAGAGATAGCTGACCGTATAGGGCTGGCCGCTGGCGAAGTTGAACATGCCATCCAGTCCCCAGCCATTGCTGATCCAGGTAGCCGTCTTGAACTTCGGAAGATTGTAGTTCCAGTACCATTGCAGGTGCTGGCGCACATCGAAGTTGGAACTGGCGCGCTCGGCGTGGGGATTGAAGCTGTCGTCGGGCTGTGAAGCGTTGGGAACGAAGTCCAGGCCGTCGCTGGCCGTATCGATCGAGTGTGCCCAGGTGTAGTTCAACGTCGAAGTCAGATTGTGCCAGTTTTGCAGCTTCAGCGTGGCCTGCGCAGAGTTGTAGTTGGACATCGAGCTGGTCTCGATCTGGTTGATGTAGTAGAGCGGAATATCAACGAACGAGCCGGTGGAGTAGCTAGGGAAGCACTGCTCGCCGTAGCCGATCGTGGTGCCGTTGCCGCAACTCACCGTGCGGCCCGCCACGTTATTGAACTGGTTCAGATCGCGGAAGTGGAAAAGATGGCGTCCCTGCGAGCCGATGTAGCCAACCTGGAGAGCGATGTTCTTGGCGAGTTGCGATTCGATGTTGAGATTGTAGGCGTAGTAGCGCGGCGTGGTCAGATTCTGGTCCACGGTGAAGATACTGCTCGGCGTGTAGTCGCCGAAGACCGCGACCCCCTTGGAGATGGTCGAGACCACCGGCGAAGCGAAGCCAATGCCGTTAAAGGCCGGACCGGCTTCTCCGGCGTTGGTGTTGTAGGCCTGGTTGCCCACGAAGAAGTCCTGCGAGGGGCCATCGTAAAACATGCCGGCGCCGGTGCGGATGACCAGTTTGTCGTTGCCCAGCAGATCGTCGGCAACGCTGAAGCGCGGCGCAAAGTTGGTCCAGCTCTTGGGGTAGAGCGAAGATGGCGCGCCGGATGCTCCGATCGTTTCCAGCGATCCGGTCTTCACATTGAAGATGCTGAACGCCTTGTTCTGGGCGCCGATTACGCCGTAGTAATCCCAACGCAGGCCATAGTTGACCGTGATCTTGGGATTCATGCGCCAGGAATCCAGCAGGTACGCGCCGCCGCCGTTCTGGTAGGAATAACGTGTGCCGTCGCCGTAGGCCGAACTGCCGCCATCCACGGTACCGGAGAGAAAGTCGTCGAGGCTGCTGAAGACCAGTTTGCCGCGGTGACCCGAGTCGATAAAGCTGTTGATGAAGGTCCGCCGCCATTCGTACCCGGCCTTGAAAGCGTGCCGGCCCTCAATCAACGAGACATTTCCAAAGAGCTGATAGTTGGTGTCGATGCGACCGCGTGAGTCGCTGGCCGTGGAGCCGATCGGGCTATAAGCGCCCACGTCGATGGTGGGCAGACCCAGGTCGCGCGATGTGAAGCCTGCGGGCAGAGTGTTCAACCCAAATGTGGTGTTGGGATTGATAGTGTTGTCCTGAGGAAGGAACTGCTGCAAAAAGCGGTTGTAGCCGCCGCGAATCTCAAAGATCAGGTTCGAGCGGGGAACCGAAGTGTAAGAGAGCGAGACGATGTTCACGTGCGTGGGCGTGGTGGTGTTGTATCCAGGCGCGCTGCTGCCGGTGTAAAGCATGCCCAGCGGGAAGCTCTGCAAACCGTGGCTATAGAAATATCGTCCCGTCAGCAGGTCGCCGGGGCTGAACAGGTTCGCATGTTGATCCGCCTTGACGATCAGGTTATCGCTATTGTTGCTGAACGGCGTGGTAAAGGTCACATTGCCGTCGCTGGTGGGCAGGGCTCCCCAGGGCTTGCTCGCCAAAAGACTCTGGATGACGGGATTGATAGCGTTCCCTGCGTTGGTAAAGTCGCCGATATCCGACAGGGTGGGCACGGTGCCCAACTGGGGCAGGCCGCCGTTCTCCCGCTGTCCCTCGTAGGCGACGTAGAAGAAGGTCTTGTCCTTCACGATAGGGCCGCCGGTGGCTCCCCCGAATTGATGATTGGAGAAGGAGTTCTTGGGCTGAGCCGTGGTGTTGAAGTAGTTGCGTGCGCTCAAAGAATCGTTGCGGAAAAACTCGAATGCGCTGCCGTGGAAGGCGTTGGTGCCGCTCTTGGTCACGATGTTGACCGTAGCGCCGGAACTGCGGCCGAACTCGGCCTCGGGGTTGCCGGTGACTGGAATCTCAGCCAGCGCGTCGACCGGAAGAATGGTCGAAGGCGCGCCCCAAACGCCGGCCTGATTCACCGACGGAAGGTTGCGGTAGCCGTCGTTCATGTCCGTGCCGTCGAGCAGGTAATTGTTGGAACGGCCGCGGTTGCCGTTGAGGCTGAAAAGCCCGTAGGAGCCGGCGGACTCGGTCGATCCCACCGGGTCGCTGCTCGATCCCGGAACCAATTCCAGGAGCTTGGTATAGTCGCCGCCGTTGATCGGCAACTCGGAGGCCATCGCGGCGTCGATGGTGCCGCCGGAATTGTTCGAACTGGTTTCAACCAGCGGTATATCGGCGTTGACCTGGACGACCTCCTCGACTACTCCGGTGGTGAGCTTGGCGTCGGCGCGCGTCGGCGATCCGACGTTTACCGGAATGCCGGCGAGCGTCATGGTGCGAAAGCCCTCTTTATCGACAGTGATGCTATAGGAGCCAAGCGGCAGCTCGGAAGCCACGTACGCACCCAGGTCATTGGTGCTCACCGTGCGCGAGAGGCCCGTGCCAGTACTGAAAACCTTGACGTGCGCGCCGGCGATCGCCGCGCCGCCAGAATCCGTCACTGTGCCTTGAATGCTTCCCCTGAAGGTCTGTGCATGGATTGCACTGGCGAAGATAAAGACGAGAAAGACAAACAGAAAAGCAGTCGAGCGGCTTCTCATTGAGCAGTTCTCCTTAAATTTGGCCTTGCACTAGGGTGGACGCGAAGTAAAGAGGTGGATGTATTCAATAGGATGACGCATTCAGAATAAGGATCCTATAAGGAAAATCAACAGAAATCCTTATGAGCGGTGCAAGTTTTGAGCGGTCGGCGCGCTTTGGTTTGGTCTTCAGCCTCGCGGCTCGATACGATATTGCGTACTGTTCGTGGTCGCGTTCCAACCTGTAAAGGCGGCATGGTTGAGCAGGTTGGTTGCGTCTGCGCGAGCGTCGAGTGAGAGTCGCCGGTTCGGCCGAAACGTGCGTGCCAGCGCGCTGTCCAGGCTGAACTGTCCGGGGCCGGTGATCGAGTTTCTGCCCGCCGTTCCCCATTGGCCGGTCAAGGGTGCGGAGTAGGCCGCTGCATTCAGGTGCAAACCCGGGCTCGCCTTGTAAAGGGATGCGCCGGCAAGCGTGGGGCGAATGGTCCCTGTGAACGCAGCGCCCGGCACCGTCGCAAAGTAGACAGGCGTCTCCGGCAAACCGGTTCCCGCGGAGATCTGCGTAATCACCGTCCACTCTTTCAGAACTCTGCCCCGCCAGCCGTTCATCAGGCTTCCGCCACCCAGACCTTCTCCGCTGGTGTACTGCGCCTGCAGGTTGATCAAATGGCGCTGATCGAAGTTGGAGCGCGCTCGCTCTGCTCGAGGATTGAGCCAGTTCTGCGCGATGGCGGCGTTGGCTCCTGCCTCGCTTTGGCTCTGTGCACTTGCTGTGGTGTGCCCAAGTCCGCCCAAATAGGCATCGTCGTCGATGGACTTCGCATAGGTGTACAGCAGCGTGGCGGTGAAACCGCTGCGCAGTCTGCGCCGCAGTTGCAACAGGCCGGACTCGCGCGTCGAGTTGCCGCCCGAGGTGCGATAGACAAATCCCGAGGGGCAATCAGGGCAGGGAGCCGCCGCACCGATCGGATACGTGTTGGGCAAAAACTCCTGCACTCCGTGCGTGCCCTTCACGCCCAGATAAGTCGCCACCAGTTGCAGCGCGGCAGGCAGATCGCGCTGCACGGACACTTGCCACGTCTGTGCGTAGCCAATCCGAAAGTTCGGGTCCATGGCGAAGCTGTCTGCGGTGACTTCCGTGCAAGGGTTGAATCCGTCAGCCAAGGTGAGCGGGCAAGCCGCGCTGTTCGTCACGCTCAGGCTCTTCGAAAGCGGCGCTTGCTGGGCCAGTTGCAGCGTCGAGTTCAAGTAAACCGACGTATCGTGATAAAGCCCGTAACCGGCGCGGACAACAAGAGTGGAAGCCGGAATGGGCCGCCAACTGATGCCGATGCGCGGCTCTACTCCGCGCCTGTCCGGGCGAACCAGCGAACCGGGATAGTGGCTGCCGGTAACCTCGCCAACCGGGTTGCTGCCCAGCACCGGCGCAGCAGCACTAAAGTTGCTCATCAGATCGAGATTCACCAGCCGTCCATGCAACTCGGTCATCGGCGCGCCATACTCCCAGCGCAGTCCTGCGTTGATGGTGAGCACGGGCAGTATGCGCCAATCGTCCGTGGCATATGCGTCATAGACCGTCTGCCGCAGATACTTGTCCGCGTTGCCGAAGGCGATGGAACTGGTGTCCGGCACTCCCAGCAGAAAGTCGGCCAGGTCGGAACCGCTGTTCTTTGTCGCACTGCCCGCCGTCACAGCGCCGGTAAAGGTGAATGTGCCGCGCGGGTCTTGCTGGAACAGATCGTTATATTCCTGCTTGCGCAGATCGCCGCCAGCGGTGATGTTGTGGTGGCCGTGATAGATCTGCATCGATGCGGAGAACGCGTCGGTGCGGTTGCGGTTGAAGGCGCTCTCCGCGTCGCCGAGCGAGGCAATGCCGCTGGAAAAATTGAGCGCGGGAGGTCCCCACTGCGCAGCGTCCTGATCGTTGCCCGCAATCCCCGCCGCACCCGCCACATTCACGCGATGCGCAAAGTTGGGAACCATCTCTGTGCGCAGCCGGCTGAACTTGTAACCCAGTGCGCCATAGCGGCTCGAACTCAGGCGGTGCACCCAGTTGATGTTGCTGTCGATGCCCAGCGTAGCGGTTGAGTCAACGAACCCAAAAAAGTTGGTGCTGCCGGCTCTGGTGCTTTGAAGGTTAAGCCCTCCATAGAACTGCTCCTTGCGCCCCAGAGACTTGTCCAGCCGCGTCTGGAGCACGTCCTGATGGTTCCCGTTCAGCACTTGCGCCTGATAGTTGTAGGGAAGCGCGGCTGTGATGTTCGGCAAAGGATAAAGCTGCAGCAGTGCCTGAGCCTGCGCGCTGACGGGAACAACATTTCCAGCGAAAGGAACTCCCGTGGCGGGATCGTAGATGGTTGTCGGCTGGCCCAGCGCATTCCGCAAAGCCGATAGGTCCCCGGTGCGTTCCGGTGCAGTCGGCACCATGCCGGACTCAATCGCCGCAGTGCTGTTGCGTGTCCACTGGTACGCAACAAAGAAGTTCGGACCATGCGGCAGCAGACGCGGAATCTTGATCGGCCCGCCCAGCGTCAGCCCCATGGTAATGCGGTCGTAGAGGTCCTTGGGCGTCTCCTGTCCGCTCAACGAATAAGGCCGCGCGTCGAACTCCGAGTTCTCGATGATGGCTGACAGGCCTCCGGTATAAAGGCTCTTGCTTCCCGGTCGGCGATTGCCGAAAGCATGCGAGAGCTCGTACTGCGAAGTGGCTGCGTTGTTCACGCTGCCGTTGATCAGAAAGCCGTTCGCCGACTGTTGCCTTGCGTCCTCCGGTTCCGGCGGTCTGGGTTGATCGGTCGCCGCAGCATCCGCATCCAGCTTTTGCGGTTTGACCGTGTGCAGGGCAGGTGTTGTCGCGCTGATTGGCGTGTTGGCAGTCTGCACATGCGCCCTGATCTGCTCGGCCGGAAGCAGTTTCATCTCCCAACGCGATACTCCCATCTGTGCGGTGATTGTCACTTCGCCCTGGAGCGGTGTGAAGCACTGCATCTCGATCTCGATCTTCCACGCGCCATCCGCCAAATCTGCAAAGGCGTAGCCGCCTCCCTGATCGGTGACCGTGGTAACTTTCTTAGACCCTTGCATCGCCGTGACAGTCGCGCCGGGAACTGGAAAGCCGCCGAAGCTGACCTGCCCGCGATATTCCGAAGCCGCTCCAAGACAGGAAGAAGCAAGAGCCGCAAGCACGATTGCGAGGATTCTCTGCACAGTTTTCCGTCTCGTCATCGTCCCTGCTCTCGTGGAATGGAGCTAGGTCTCTGACCGCATGAAGCGGTACCAACGCTGGGTGCCCTCGGTCCCGATATTGGGACCGGGGAAATCACGAACTCAAGGCACAAGATCATCCGCTCAAACACCTGGTTCATCGATATTGCAGAATCATGGCTGTCCCACCCTTGCCGCGTATCCGTTCTTGCGGCCAGGGTGGGACAGCATAATGCCCGATGTCTTAGTTCTCCGACGGTTTTTCGACCTTGTCGATCACCAGCACATCTGTGAGTGCCTTGGTTGCTTCCAGCTTCAGCCCGAGCTGCTCCTGGATCGCGGTGTATAGGTTTGGCGGTGCATTGGCGGCGTCGGTCGGCAGCGGAATCTTTATCCCAAAGCCGGCGAACTGCGAGTCGTCCGGGGTCCAGTTCAGCGTAAAGTCCCATCTTCCCGTGATCCCGGTCTGATCCAACACCGGCCGGTCAAGCACCGCATTTTGCAGAATCATGTTCGCAAACTCGCCCATCGTTGCGTTCCTGCCGCTCAGCGCGCCTAACTGGCGGAAGAACAACCCAGGCAATCCGTTCGGGTCGCCCTCGCTTTTGGTGAGGAGCTTCGGCCCTGTTTTACCCGTGCTCAGCACGTAAACCGAAAGCTCCTTCTTGTCGTGATGAAATGCAAGCTGGAAACGCCCTGCCAGCAGCTTCTGCCACATCGTCTTCCACTGCTGTTGGCTGGGTGCGCCTTCGCCGTCCGGTTTCGCCGTAATGTCGAACTTGTCTGTCTCGGCCCAGGCCGGTGCGCCCACAACCTGCTTGGCGTGGACTCCATAGGCAAAAGAGATCAAGTCGCTCAGTGTGGTGTTGAGAGTTTTGAATTGGCGCCCGTCAACCCCGAACAACTTGCCCGGCGCATCTGGCTTGCTGGGTTTGATGGTTGCTACTTCAAAGCTTGGGTTGGCATTGGCGGCCATCGGCGGAATCACCGGCGGAGGCTCGGGAATCACCCATTCCGTTGCTGGCGTGGCGCGCTCCAGGGTTAGCGCCACAGGGTTCGGTCCCTGGTTCCAGTTTCCGACAATCGACTTTCCATCGGCGCTCATCTTGCCTTCAAATGTTGCGCCGATGCCCGTGATTCCAATCTTTACGGTCGACTCTTGCAGCGTCGTCGTGTTCGCGGGAAGGCTTCCTCCGCCCTGGTCGATGCTGTAGAGAACCGCCTTGTAGGCGCCGGTGTCCGTCTTCGAGAT
>JAATFE010000350.1 GCA_015655365.1 Terriglobales bacterium | reverse complement strand
CTTGGAGGAGCCGACGCGCATGATCTGCCGCTCCTGTAGAACGCGCAGCAGCTTGCCCTGGAGCATGGGGGGCATGTCGCCGATCTCGTCCAAAAAGATGGTGCCGTTGTTGGCCTGCTCGAAGAGGCCCGCCTTGCCCTCACGCAGCGCTCCGGTGAAGGAGCCGCCGGCATAGCCGAAAAGTTCGCTTTCCAGCAGGTTCTCGGGCACCGCCGCGCAGTTGACGGCGACAAAGGGCTGCTTCGACCGGGCGGAGGCATTGTGCATGGACTGGGCCAGCAATTCCTTGCCGGTGCCGCTTTCGCCCGTGATCAGCACGGTGAAGTCGGAGCCCGCGATGCGCCGCGCCAGTTCGATGCACTCCGCCATGCGAGGAGACTGATAGAGCACGTCGGCAAAAGAGTAGCGGGTGGTGAGGCCGCGCTCGCTGAGCTTGCGGCTCAGGTTCTGCTCCAATTGGCGGATGTAGGTGACTTCCTGGAAGTTGAAGTAGCTGCCGCCGCGCTCGCCGAAGTAGTGAATCTCCTGGCGATTGACGACGATGGAATGGCCCTTGGTTTCGACGATCCATTCCTGGTTCTGATGCTGGGTGAGAATCTCCTGGATCTCCGGCGCAAAAACTTCGAGGCCCTGGCCGACGACGCTCTCACCCAGGCTGAGCATCTCCGCCAGAGCATGGTTGTGGAGGACGACCTTGCCCCGGTTGTCGAGCAAAAGGATGCCTTCGTGGGCCAGGTTGATGACCGCGTCCAGTTCGATATTGCGCTTGAAGAGCTCCTTGTACTGGCGGTTGACGCCGGTGTCCAGGTTCACATTGCTCTGGGAGTAGCGCAGCAGCTTCTGGTCGAGGGAACGGTCCGCGATGCGCAACCGGCTCATGATCTCGATGAAGGTGGAGATGTCGATGCAGCGGTGGCCGATGTCGATGACGGTGGGGATGCAGGCGGGAACCAGCTTGCGCTCGCCGGGGGTGATGGCGATTTTGATCTCGGAGCAGTCCATGCCCTCTTCGTAGGGGATGAACTCGAGGTGGTTGAACTCCAACTGCTGCATGAGGGCCACCATTTCCAGGGTGGTCTCGGGCAGGTTGTTCACCACCAGGACCTTGGCGCCGTCGGGAATGGTGGAGATGCGGTAGGCGTCGCTTTCGCGGATGGTGCGCTGGGCCACGAGGATGCGGCGCGCTTCGGCCACATGGCTCTGGATCTCCAGCGCCTTGCTCTGGGTGGTTACCAGGACCACGTCGGCCTCGATGAAATCCTCGGGCTTGAGGCTCTCGAAGAAATAATTGCGGATTTCCACGCGCCCGTTGAATACGGCTCCGAGATCGCCGCTCAGGACATCCTCCAACTGGGAGTTGCGCGTATCGGTGATCAGGGCGATCCGTTTCATGACACCTCGAACTGGTTCCATTCCCAGCCGCTGAATCGGGATTGTTCGAGAATCTCAATGGCACGGATCACTTCCGCGGCGATCTGTTCCGCGCTGAGTCGGTCGGTATGCACGGTCCAGTCCGCGGCGCTCGCATAAGCCGACTGCCGCGTTTGCTTCAGCGCGCGAATCTTTTCGAGCGGATCGACCGCGTCGAGCAGGGGGCGCATGGCTTTGGGGCCGGATTCCTGCTGTTGCCGCTGCACCCTGGCGAGGATGGTCTCGGGACGGGCCTCGAGACAGATTACCCAGCCATTGCTGGTCATGTAATGCCGATTTTCGGGACTCAACGGGGCTCCGCCGCCGGTGGCCACAATGAATGGGCCATCGCTTGAGACCGCGCGCAGTGCCTCCGATTCGCGCAAACGGAAGCCCGACTCGCCTTCGTGCCGGAAGATGTCGGGAATTGCCATGCCGCAGCGCTCGACGATCAGGTCGTCAAGATCGCAGGCGGGCCATTGCAGCTTCTCTCCGACCATCTTGGCGATGGTAGACTTGCCGGCTCCACTGAACCCGACAAGATAGATGCCGCGTGCGTCCTTCTTTGGATCGGTACTCATTCGGAATTCGCCATTTCAATAACAGAATAAATGCTTGATGGAGAAGCGACGAGGACGGACCTGCGCCATCGTGCCGGAAATGGGCCGAACGGCAACTGCGGATCCTTCGTCGCCACGCTCCTCAGGATGACAAATCGATGAGAGTGCTCCGGGAATTCCAAATGCGATTGCCCGGACCTGCGCGCTCGTTCGAAGGCAGACAAACCCCGGTCACGGTATACTTAGG
>JAATFE010000446.1 GCA_015655365.1 Terriglobales bacterium | reverse complement strand
TCAGGAAGCCCGAACCGCTGAGGCCGTGGATGCGGCCGTAACCCAACCGGGCACAACCCTTTTGGTGGTGAACTCGATCTGCGGCTGCGCCGCGGGCAAAATGCGTCCCGGCGTGCGATTGGCGCTAGGCGGAACGGCCAATCTGCCCGAGCGCAAGATTACGGTCTTTGCCGGCCAGGATCGCGAAGCCACCGAGCGCGCCCGCAGCTACTTCGACGGCGCTCCACCCAGTTCCCCGGCTGTCGCCATTCTGCGCGACGGCAAGCTGGTTTACCTGATGCAGCGCTCCATCATCGAGCAGGCCACCGCACAGGAAATCGCCGGCGAACTGGTTCGCGCCTTCGACGAATACTGCGCCAAAACGACAGCGTAATAATTCAGACCTTTTGGATGGGGCCAGGGTACTGAGCCATTACCCGGTCTGCTGTCAGCAACGTGATCCCTTCGACCATAGCTTGAGCAATCAGGATGCGGTCGAAGGGATCTTTGTGGATTGGCGGTAAGGAACTCAAGGCGACCGTATGCTGGCCGAGGATCGGTAACTCTTCGTACCCGCTGTCCAGCAAGGTTCGCCTCAACAAGCCTGGAGGCACCTTGAAGTCGATTCGCCCAAGGCCATGCTTGATTGCCACTTCCCAAATGCTTGAGACGCTGAAAAGGAGATCATTCTTGGGGTCGCGCATTAGTTTCATCGCCGGAGCCGACAATAGCTCGGGGAACCCGACCGCCCACAAGAGCAGGTGAGTATCCAAGAGGATCTTCACTCTTCACCGTCAAACATCTTTTCGATTTCATCGGCAAACATGGTGTCGAAGTCGTCAGGAACCAGGATCTGTCCCTTGAGCGACCCAAAGCGCCGTTCGGCCTTACCCTCAGGAGCATCGAGACGGATCACTTTGACCTTGGGCTTGCCAGCCTTGGCAATGACAAAGGAATCGCCCTGCTCGGCTTCGTCTACCAATCGTGAAAGATGAGTCTTGGCTTCGTGAATATTGAAGGTCCGCATCGCGCCCCCGTGTGAACTAAGTCCACTTAGTTTAGTTCAGAACGAGCATCGAAATCCACTTCTGTTTCTGCCCCATTGCAGAAACGGCCTCCCGCGTGGGAGGCCGTTTCTTGCGCTTTCCATGAACCCGATGGAGCTAGGTCTCTGACCGGATGATTTTGTACCTTGGGTTCGTACTGTCCCAGGTCTCAAAAGCGAGATCTCCACCCCACGGACGAAAACCTATCCGTGGGGACCCCGGACCTGGGGCACCCAATGCTGGTACAACTTCAAGCGGTCAGAGAGCTAGTCGCCCTCAGCAGCCGTAGGCAACGCTTGCACCTTGCTGTGCTTGATCGAGTAGCCAAAGTAAATCACCAGCCCGGCAAACAGCCACAGGATCATCACTGTCCAGGTAATCGCGGGCAAACGGCTCATCAAAAAGAGCGCCGTCAGAATCCCCAGAATCGGCACCAGCGGCACCAGCGGCGTCTTGAAAGGCCGGTGCATGTCAGGATGCCGCACCCGCAGCACCCACACTCCGGCGCAGACGATGGTAAACGCCAGCAGCGTGCCGATGTTCACCAGTTCCGAGAGCCGGTCGATGGGCAGAAAGGCGGGCATGAACGCCACCACAGCGCCCACCACGATGGTCGAAATCCACGGCGTGCGGAACTTGGGATGAATGGCCGAAGCCCACTTGGGCAGCAGACCGTCCTTCGACATGGAGAAGAAGACGCGCGACTGGCCCAGCAGCATGCCCAGCATCACGGTTCCCAAACCGAAGACCGCGCCGACTTTGACCAGCAGCGAGCCCCAACTGACACCGGTGGCGTCAATGCCCATAGCCACGGGATCGGCAACGTTCAGTGCCTTGTAGTTCACTAGGCCGGTCAGCACGGTGGAGACGAGAATGTAGAGAACGGTGCAAACCACCAGCGAGCCGAGGATGCCGATGGGCATATCCTTCTGCGGGTTCTTCGCTTCCTGGGCCGCGGTGGAAACCGCATCGAACCCGATGTAGGCAAAGAAAATCGACGAGGCTCCGGTGGCAATGCCCATGTAGCCGAAGTTGCCGTGTCCGTCCGGTGGCGGAAAGAATGGATGCCAGTTGTGGAAGGCAAGCGAGGGGTGGCGGACGATGAAGTAACCGCCCAGCACCAGGAAGATGCCGACGATGCCCAGCTTCACGATCACGATCACCGTGTTCAGGTTGGCCGATTCCTTGATGCCGATCACGAGAACCGTGCTGATCGCGATAATGGCCAGCATGGCTACCAGGTTGAAAATCCCGGTCGCGTGTTGCAGTTGGCTCGGGTCCACTCCCGCAGGCAGTGTGGCCAAGGGCATCCAGCGCTCGTTGAAGAAGACCAGTTGCGTGCCCGGCGTGGCGCAAAGCTGCGGCGGAATGTAGATGTGCAACTGCTGTAGCAGGCTGTTCAGGTATCCCGACCAGCCCGAGGCCACTGTTGCCGCGCCAAAGGCGTACTCCAACACCAGGTCCCAGCCGATGATCCAGGCCACAAACTCGCCCAGCGTGGCGTAGCCGTAGGTATAGGCCGATCCGGCGATGGGAATGATGGAAGCAAACTCGGCGTAGCACAGACCCGCAAAGCCGCACACGATGCCGGCCATCACAAAGCTCAGGGAAACGGCGGGGCCGGCATGATTGGCTGCGGCTTGCCCGGTCAGCACAAAAATGCCCGCGCCGATGATGGCGCCAATGCCGAGCGTGATGAGATTCAAAGAGCTCAACGACCTCTTGAGCGTGTTTTCTCCCACTTCGCCTGCTTCTTGCGAAAGCATCGACATGGGTTTAATACGTAGCAGCCTAGACATGGATGAGGGACTTCCTCCTCAGCGGTTGAACTAAGGTTGAACCTGGCCGGCGGAATTGCGCGACCTCAAAAAATAAACGGGAATACCCAGCAGAACCAAAACCAGGCCCGGCCAAGTGTACTGAGGCTTATATCTTAACAATACGACACAGATCCCCGCCGCCATCGCCAAATAGAGCGCGGGCAGCACCGGATAACCCAGCGCCTTGTAGGGCCGGGGAGCGTCGGGCCGCTTGAAACGCAGCACAAACAGCCCCACAATCGTGAGGATATAAAACACCAGCACGGCGAAAATAATGTAGTCCAGCAGTTGGCTATAGGAGCCGGAAACGCATAGCAAGATGGCCCAACCGGCCTGCACCAGCAATCCGGCCACCGGCGTGTGGTAGCGGGGATGCAGCTTGCCCACGGACTTGAAGAAGAGCCCATCCTGGCTCATGGCATAGTAAACGCGCGCCCCGGCCAGCGTCATTCCATTGGCGCAGCCGAAGGTCGAAATCAAAATGGCCGCGGCCATCAGGTACGCGCCGCCGGAGTGAAAAATCTGCTCCAGGGCCGCCGTGCCCACGCGATCTTCCGCCGCATATTGCACGCCGCGCGCCAACACCGTCGCGCCATGCGGGTCGCCGTGCATGGGCAGCACCAGGAGGTAAGCCAGCGATGCCAGAAAGTACACCACAAGCACAAATCCAACGCCCAGGATCAGCGACAACGGAATATTGCGCTTGGGATTTTTG
>JAATFE010000372.1 GCA_015655365.1 Terriglobales bacterium | reverse complement strand
CTGGGGCATCACGCAGCCGGTGGCCTGGGGCTTCGCCATCATCAACTTCGTCTGGTGGATCGGCATCGGCCACGCCGGCACGCTGATCTCCGCCATTCTGCTGCTTTTCAAGCAGACCTGGCGCAACTCCATCAACCGCTTCGCCGAGGCCATGACGATCTTTGCCGTGGTCTGCGCCGGCATGTTCCCGCTGATCCACGTCGGCCGTCCCTGGCTGGCGTACTGGATGCTGCCGGTTCCGCTCACCATGAACGTGTGGCCGCAATTCCGCTCCCCGCTCATGTGGGATGTCTTCGCGGTTTCCACCTACGCCACCATCTCCGTGGTCTTCTGGTTCATCGGCATGGTTCCCGACTTCGGCACCATGCGCGACCGCGCCCAGAACAAATTTGCCCAATACATTTACGGCTTGCTCGCGCTGGGCTGGCGCGGCTCGGTCCGCCACTGGATGCGCTACGAAACAGCCTCGCTGCTTTTGGCCGGCCTGGCCACGCCGCTGGTGCTTTCGGTGCACACCGTCATCAGCTTCGACTTTGCCGTGGCGGTTTTGCCCGGCTGGCACACCACCATCTTCCCGCCCTACTTTGTGGCCGGCGCAATTTACTCGGGCTTCGCCATGGTGCTCACCCTGGCCATTCCGCTGCGCAAGTTCTATCACCTGGAAGGACTGGTCACCGAGCGCCACATCGATAACATGGGCAAGGTGATGCTGGCCACGGGGCTCATCGTCGCTTACGGCTACGGCATGGAAGTCTTCATGGCCTGGTACTCGGCCTCGCACTGGGAAGCCTTCATGATGTGGAACCGCATGTTCGGGCCGATGGGCTGGTCCTATTGGGTGCTCATCACCTGCAACATCGCCATCCCGCTCACCACGCTCTGGTCGCGCAAACTGCGCACCTCGATTCCGTTCATGTTCTTCATCTCCATCGTGGTCAACACGGGCATGTGGTTCGAGCGTTTCGTCATCGTCGTTACCAGCCTCTATCGCGACTTCCTGCCCTCGTCCTGGGGCACCTATCGCGCCACCAAGTGGGACTACTTGATCTACGTGGGCACGCTGGGCCTGTTTACGGCGCTGTTCCTGCTCTTTGTGCGCTTCCTGCCCATGATTCCCATGTCTGAAATCCGCACCATGCTGCCGGGGGCCAAAATAACGGCCAAGACAGAAGCAAAGGCAGGTGACTGATGCCCGCTCGAGAAGGAATCTACGGTCTGCTGGCCGAATTCGACACGCCGGGCGATTTGATCCGCGCCGCGCAACAGGCGCGCCAGGACGGCTGGCGGCGCATGGACTGCTTCACGCCCTACCCGGTGGAGGAAGCCGCCGAGGCCATTGGCTTCCATCGCAACAAGGTGCCGCTGATTACGCTGATCGGTGCGTTGATGGGCCTCGCCGCCATGTTCCTCTTCGAGACCTGGGTCTCGGTGTGGGCTTATCCGCTCAATATCGCCGGGCGTCCGCTCTACTCCTGGCCGGCCTTCATTGTGCCCGCCTACGAGTGGACCATTCTGTTTGCCGGCCTGTCGGCGGCCTTCGGCATGTTGGCGCTGAACGGATTGCCTGCGCTCTATCATCCGCTCTTCAACGCGCCCAACTTCCGCGACGGCGCAACGACGGACAAGTTCTTCCTGTGCCTCGAAGCGCTGGACCCCAAGTTCGATCTGCCGGAAGCCAAAAAGTATCTGGAAAGCTTTCAGCCGGTCTCGGTTGTGGAGGTGGAGTACTGATGGATCAGAGATCAGGGATCAGAGATCAGAGAGCCATCCAAGCTTCGTGCCCCATACCTTCCGCTTCTTTCTGCGGAATGGGCGGGAGACCGCGAACCCTCGCAACCGTCCTCTTCGCTTTCGCTGCGCTCCTCTTCGTTGCCGGTTGCCGCCAGGACATGCAGAACCAGCCCAAGCTGATTCCGGAGCGCTGCTCGGAGATGTTAGCCGATCACCGCGGCGCGCGCCCCCAGGTGGCCAACACCGTGGCCCGCGGCCAGTTGCGCGAAGACAGTTACTTCTACACCGGCGTGGTGCAGGCCGCCAGCGGCTATCGCGAAGAGAAGAACGAGATGCCTTTCCCTGTCACGCTGGAAGTGCTTCGGCGCGGCCAGGAACGGTTCAACATTTATTGCTCGCCCTGCCACTCGCGCGTGGGTAACGGGATGGGAGAAATTGTGCAGCGCGGCTACAAACCCGCCGCCAATCTGCACGATCAGGTGCGCTTGTCGCAGCCCCTTTCGCATTACTTCTATGTGATGACCCACGGCTATGGAGCCATGCCCGACTACGCATCGCAGTTGACGCCGGTGGATCGCTGGGCCGTCGCTGCCTATGTGCGCGCATTGCAGTTGAGTCAGGCCGCCAAGCCGGAAGACGTTCCCTCCGGCACGCAAGTGAAAAGCCTGAAGGACGTGGCCACGCAAAACCATTTGCCGCAAAATTTTGCCGAGCCGTGGATGTTGCCTTCGTCGGCCATTCAGGCCTATCCGCACGACACTAAGCAGGGAACTCCGGGCATGGCTCCGGCCAATCCGGCTGACCCCGCCATCAAGATTCCCGCAAGCAAACCGGCCCCCGCGGCTGCGAAGTAAGGACGCACATGGCTCACGAGACGCACGCCAACACGCTTCCCGCAGAACTCGGCGCACCCGCTTTTGTGGACGTTTGGAAGACGCGCGCGCTGGTCGTCGGAGCGGTCTTCGCGGTCATTGCCGCCGCGCTGGCCTTCGCCGACCACTCCATCGACCACGTGCTGCGCGCCTGGCTGCTCGGCCTCATGCTGACCGTCGGTTTTGCGGCGGGCGGACTGGCCCTGCTCATGGTCCAATACATCTCCGGCGGCAAGTGGGGCCTGCTCTTGCGCCGCCCTCTTGAAGCTATGAGCCGCACCCTGCCGCTGGTCTTCGTTTACTGGCTGGTGATTGCCTTCTCTCTGAAGAAGCTCTACCTGTGGGCCGCCGTCGGCGACGTAAGCGCGGCGCTCAAATCCGGCTGGATCAACGAGGTCCAAGCCCACGACCTCTCGTTCAAGCGGCCCATGCTGAACCCCACGGCTTTCATCGTGACCGGCCTGCTCTGCTTCGCCATCTGGGGCTTCTACACGTGGCGACTCAACGTTCTTTCGCTCCAGCGCGATGCAACTTCCCCGGCCACCACGCCCGAGTGGATCAAGCGATTTGAAAACATCAGCGGCCACGGCGTTCTGGTCTATTCGCTCACCATGTCCGCCGCCGCCATCTATTGGGTCATGTCGCTCGATCCTACGTGGTACTCGTCGGTCTACGGCCTGCTGTTTTTGGTCGGGCAAATTTACTCCGTGCTGGCCCTCGCCATCATCGTTGTCATTTCGCTATCGAAGGCCGAGCCCTTCCGCACCGTTCTGCGCCAGACCGAGCAGCACGACCTGGGCAAGTTCACCTTCGCTTTTGTCATGCTCAACATCTACCTGGCCTTTTCGCAATTCCTCATCATCTGGTCGGGAAACCTGCCCGAAGAGATTCCCTGGTACCTGGCGCGTTTCCGCGGCGGCTGGGGTGTCATCATTACTCTCGACTTCGTCTTTCACTGGCTGATTCCGTTCACCCTCTTGTTGTCGCGCGACCTCAAGCGCAACAAGAAGCGCCTGGTGCGGGTCTGCCAATGGATGGTTTTCGCCAAGGCCTTCGATCTGTTCTGGCTCATCGAGCCGAACTTCAACGATGCCGCCGGCAACCTCCACTTCAGTTGGGGGAT
>JAATFE010000228.1 GCA_015655365.1 Terriglobales bacterium | reverse complement strand
CTAGTGTCCTGTCTCTAAAGTTCATCACAAAACGGAGGCTGTCATTCTGAGCGAACGGGGCCCCGAACGTTTCTCAGTTCGGGGGTGGTGAGTCGAAGAATCTGCTTTTGTCGTTCGTGAGTTCCTCAACGGACTTCAGAGACAGGACACTAGAAGCCGTTTTCATAACCTCGTTTTGAAAAGGCACGATTTCAGCCGAGTTGCAAATCGATGTTTTGAAGGGGCACGACTTTAGTCGTGCCATAACTGCAATCAAATCAACGTGGGCTTTAGCCCCTGAGGGAATGCTTCTCGGCACGCCATGCCGGTGATGAAACAGGTTCTACATTCCAAGCTCTTTGTAACGCCATCTTGATTCCGGAAAGCGAGATAAGCCATGACCACCGTTGCCGGTGCTGAACCCGTCGTCGATTTTCAAGCCTCCTGGGCAGACTTTGAACTGCCCGCCCACGTGCGCGAGGTGCTCGCTGCTGCGCCTTTGGTGCAAATGCCGGAGACTCGAACGCAACTGCTGGATTGGGCTTTGGGCCGGGCCTCGGGCGAGACCGACTGGACGCTGGGCAATCGCGAGGATCACGGCGTCTATGAGGCGGTTTTCCAAACGCCGGGCGCCGGCCGCATCGTCGAGGCCATCATTACCAAGGCGCGCAACGGCCTGGCCATCAACTTCCCCGATCCCTCCATGCGCCGCCGCGATCCGAATGCCATGGTCATTGGCGACACGCTTCCGACCGACAAGCCCACCTACGAGCAGCGCTTCGGCGAAATGTTCGACAAGACCCGCCAGCAAACGCTGGACTGGCTTGCCACGCAGGAACTGGTCGCCATGCCGTTCTATGCCGGCACGGATTCCCTGGGCTATGGCGCGCTCCTGATCGTGCCTCGCCAAGCCGCCTTTTTTGCCGCGGCCATGGCCGACTTGCAGGGCTTTATTCCGCGCAGCCGGGTTCCCGCCAACTTCAAGATCACCGGCGGAGTGCTGTTCGTTGCGCCGCCCTTCCGCCACACCCATTTCGCCGGCAAGCAGGTTGTGGTCCACGACCGCACCGCCACCCACCAGGAGATCTTCGCCTACAATCTCTATCCGGGACCGAGCGCCAAAAAGGGCGTCTACTCCATGCTGCTCGACATCGGCGAGCGCGAGGGCTGGACCACCAACCACTGCGCCGCGGTAGCCGTGGTCACGCCCTACGAAAACCAGATCATCCTCATGCACGAAGGCGCTTCCGGTGGCGGCAAAAGCGAAATGACCGAACACATCCATCGCATGGATGACGGCCGCCTTCTCATCGGCACCAACGTGGTCACCAAGGAAACCCGCACCCTCAATCTGCCCGAAGCCTGCCATCTGCGGCCCATTGCCGACGATATGGCCTGCGCGCATCCCAAGTACCAGGGCACAAGCGGCCGCTTGACCGTGGCCGACGCCGAAAACGGCTGGTTTGTGCGCGTGGATCACATCCACAGCTATGGAACCGCGCCCAACCTCGAGCGCCTCACCATCGATCCGCCCGAGCCGCTCGTCTTTTTGAACCACTACATTGTCCCCGGTGGAACCTGCCTGACCTGGGAGCACGTTGAAGACGCACCCGGCAAGCTCTGCCCCAACCCGCGCGTCATTCTGCCCCGCCGCATGATCGAAGACATTCTCGTCGGCCCGCAGCGCGTGGATGTGCGCAGCTTTGGCGTGCGTTGCCCTCCCACCCACAAGGGCAGCCAGCTCTACGGCATCCTTGCCATGCTTCACGTGCTCAGCCCGGCCCTGGCCTGGCTGTGGCGTCTCGTCGCCCCCCGCGGCCACGCCAACCCCAGCATCCAGGCTTCCAAGAGCAAAGAGATGCAGTCCGAGGGCGTCGGCTCCTACTGGGCCTTTGCCACCGGCCGCCGCGTCGACCAGGCCAACCTGCTGCTCACCCAGATTGTGAACACCCCCGAGACCCGCTACGTCTTGATTCCCAACCAGCACATCGGAGCCTGGAAAGTCGGCTTCATGTCCGAGTGGATTGCCCGCGAATACCTGGCCCGCCGCGGCAGCGCCAAGTTCTCCCGCGAGCAGGTGGGCGAAGCGATCTGCCCGCTGCTGGGCTACATCCCCAACCAACTGCGCATCGAGGGCTCCATGATTCCCCGCGTCTTCTTGCAGGTCGAGGAGCAGTTGCAGGGCGGCATGGAAGTCTACGAAGAAGGCGCGCGCCAGTGGCGCGAGTTCTTTGCCAAGGAGCTGAAGCAGTTCCTGGTGCCGGATCTCGACCCCCTCGGCAAGCGCATCATCGAAGCCTGCCTGGACAATGCCCACCAGGAAGACTATCGCCGCCTCATCCCGCAT
>JAATFE010000133.1 GCA_015655365.1 Terriglobales bacterium | reverse complement strand
GGCCGCCAGGCGTTCATGGTGAAGATGGTGGAGGACAAGGCCGACCTGTCGAACGCCATCGCCATCAACTCGTCGATGGTGAACATGGCGCGGCTGGTGGGCCCGGCGCTGGCCGGCATGTTGATCGCCGTGAGCAGCGAGGGCTGGTGCTTTCTGATCGATGGCGTCAGTTATATTGCCGTGATTGCGTCGCTGCTGGCGATGCGGCTCCATGCGCCCGTGGTAAGGCGAGCAACGACCTCGACGCTGACGGAATTGAAGGCCGGCTGGACGTATGTCTCGGAGTTTCTGCCGGTGCGCACCATTCTGCTGCTGTTTGCCCTGGTCAGCCTGATGGGGATGCCGTTTATGGTGCTGATGCCGATTTTTGCGGCGCAGGTGTTGCATGGGGGGCCGCATACGCTGGGCTTTCTGACGGCTTCAATGGGTGTGGGCGCGCTGCTGGCGGCGCTGTCGATGGCGGCGCGCAAGAGCGTGCTGGGGCTGGTCAAGATGATTCCCATTGCCGCGGCTGTCTTTGGACTGGGGCTGATCGGCTTCGGGTTGTCGCGGATCTTTTGGCTCTCGATGGTCATGCTGCTGGTGACAGGCATGGGCATGATGCAGGGCATGGCGGGCAGCAACACGATCATCCAGACCATTGTGAGCGAAGACAAACGCGGACGTGTGATGAGCTACTACACGACGGCGTTTGTGGGCATGGCGCCGTTTGGCAGCCTGCTGGCCGGAACGCTGGCGCGGGCCATCGGCGCGCCGGGGACGGTGATCCTGAGCGGATCGGCGGTGCTGCTGGGCGCGGCGTGGTTCACGATGAAGATGCCGGCGGTGCGGCGGGCGATCCGACCGATCTACCAGGAGATGGGGATCTTGCCGGTGGAGGGGTGAGGCAGGGAGTAGGGAATAGGGAATAGGGAATAGTAAAAACAAGTGCATTGAGGTCTGCGGTTCCCACCCTTCCGCGATGAGACTGCGGAAGGATGGGGCACCCGCAGTTTTTGGGGTAGTGTTCGAATCCCTATTCCCTACTCCCTGTTCCCTGCCTTTACCCCATTACGGCTATGGGCTGAAAGAGGGTTCCGGCTACGCGCTTGGCGATGCCTACCAATTCGCGCTGGCTGGCAAAGACTTTGACCAGGGGCGCTTGCGAGAACTCCGGGAGATTGGCCTGTGCGCCGTTTCTGAGCCGTCCCAGGGCCATGGCGTCGCCGGTAACACTGGGCATCTCCGGAAGAAGAGTGCGCGGATGGATGCAGAGGGCTTCGAGTGCCTCGATGTTTCCGGCGAGGGCCGACATCTCTTCCAGCGTGTGCGCCTCGGCCAGGGTAAAGACGCCCGCCTGGGTGCGGCGCAGGCGGCTCAAGTGGGCTCCGCAGCCGAGATCTTCGCCCAACTCGTGAGCCACCGAACGCACATAGCCCCCGGCGCTGATGCTCATCCGAAAAGTGGCTTCCGCGCCTTCGAGGGCGCGGATCTCAAAGGACGCAATCTGGATGGTGGCCGTCTTGAGTTCCACCGTCTTGCCCTCGCGGGCCAGCTTGTAGGCGGGCGTGCCGGCGATCTTTTTTGCGGAGTATTGCGGAGGCATCTGCTGCATTTCGCCGTGGAAGCGGGCAGCCGCAGCGCGCACCTGTTTGAGCGTTAGAACCGGATTCAGGTCCGGACCGTCGGGTTGGCCCTCGGCGTCGTGGGTGTCAGTGGCAAAACCGAAGCGAATGGCCCCGGTATAGGTCTTTTCGGCGGAAGAGAAGTATTGCGCCAGCCGGGTAAACTTGCCCAGCACCAGGGGCAAGACTCCGGTGGCCATGGGGTCCAGGGTGCCGAGGTGGCCGATGGAGCGTTCGCCTGTTATTTTGCGCAGCTTGCTCACCACGTCGTGGCTGGTCATGCCGCCCGGTTTGTCGATCACTAAAAGCCCATTCACTTGTTTACTTTAGCTGAACGGGCCGGATTGTCACAGGCTGCCCGAGCTGGGCTCGCGCACGAGAGACAGGAATTCCGACCGGGTCTCCTTGTCGCGGAAGCAGCCGACCATGGCCGAAGTGACCGTGGAGGAGTGTTGCTTCTCAATGCCGCGCATCATCATGCACAGGTGGCGCGCTTCGATGACGACGCCCACGCCCTGGGGAGCAATCGCTTCCTGAATGGCGTCGGCGATTTGGCGGGTAAGCCGCTCCTGCACTTGCAGGCGGCGGGCAAAGACTTCGACAAGGCGGGGAATCTTGCTCAGGCCGATGACTTTTCCCTTGGGGATGTAGGCCACATGGACGCGGCCGAAGAACGGCAGCATGTGATGCTCGCAGAGGGAGAACATCTCGATGTCCTTGACCAGCACCATCTCGTCGTAGTCTTCCTCGAAGAGAGCGCCACGCAGGATCTTGTTGGGATCTTCCTTGTAACCCTTGGTCAAGAAAGCCATCGACTTCTCGGCGCGGTCGGGAGTGGCCAGCAAGCCGTCACGGCCGGGGTCCTCGCCCATGCGGCTCAGAAGCTCGCGATACATTTCCTGGGTGCTGAACTCGCCCAAGCCTTCCAACGTTCCTGTTGCCCTGCGAATCGGCTTGCTCACTGCAATCGGCGTCGCCATTTTCATCATCCTTCCGCCCTGGGGAATCGGGCGTGCTTTGTTCTCGTCAAAAACTCATTCGCCGGAGCACTCGAAAAAATTGTTCTCCGTCTCTTCCACCCGCACCTGCTCCAGCTTGGCCGGGGCAACGGATCCATCGAGCAATTCAAAGATCACCCTACATAGATTCTCGGTGGTCGGCACTTGATTCGCAAACAGGGGGTCGAGATTGAGGTTGGTGTGGTCAAACCGGTCCAATATGAGACGGCGCACGGCGTCGTCTAGCGCCACCAGATTCACCACCATGCCGGTGTCGGGGTGCACCGGCCCGCCGACCAGCACCTGAACCACGTAATTGTGCCCATGGCCATAGGGATTGTTGCACTTGCCATAGGTCGCCTGATTCTCTTCGGCGGAGAGCGCGGAGCTGTGCAGGCGGTGGCTGGCGCTCAGCATGTAGCGGCGGCCAAAGTAGGCTTTCACGCCTCACCTCGAAATGCCGGGGCGAAAATTTCTCCGTGGGAGCCGCGGTATTCCGCGAAGATCTCGGGAGTCTCATAGACGCGCACGCGGTTCAATTGAGCGCCACCGGCGGCGGCAACCGCGGGTTCAAGGCGCTTCCAGGCGGCGATGGCGATGTTCTCGGAGGTGGGAATCTGCTTTCCTTGAGAAAATTCGGGGACTTCGAGGTTCAGGTGGCGATGATCGTAGGCCGCCAGCACCTCGCGCTCCATCACGTCCTTGAGCCACTTGAGATCGACCACGAAGCCGGTGACGGGGTCGATTTCGCCAGCTACCGTGACCTCCAGGGTGTAGTTGTGGCCGTGGCCGTTGCGATTGGAGCAAAGGCCAAAGACCTGCTCGTTCTTCTCGGCTGTCCAGGCGTCGTTCCAGTAGTAGTGCGAAGCGGAAAAAGTGGCCCGCCGCGTTAACAGGATCATTCTGGTTCCTCACTTGAGAAGATGCGGTTGCGGGTGCAAAGGCTTCATGGGGTGCGGGTGAGACAGCTTCCAGCCGCTCGCTTGTGCTCTTTTGACCGGACGATCTTGTGCCTTGAGTTCGTGCTTTCCCAGGTCTCAAAAGCGAGACCTGGGGCACCCAGATCAGCTAGAAGCTAGCGGCTAGAAGCTGAAAACTGCCTTTTCAGCTCCGATAGCTGCGGCCCTTCCAGCTTACCTGCTTGAGCATCCGGTGCTGGAACCAACTGCGGTAGAGAAGAAGAACGAATAGCGGCAGGGCGAGCGGCGCCAGAGCGCACTCCACAAACGGAAAATTGGACTTGGCTACGCGCGCGTAGAACCGGAAGAGGGTGCGTACCCAGAGAAGGCCCAACACCCATCCGGCACCGAGCCAGGCCAGAGCGTGAGCGCCAAAATGGGCGTTCCAGAGCACGACCGAAAGGATTGGAAGCCCAACCAGCAGAGCAAAATCCAGCGCCCGCCACAGGGCCAGGGCCAGCGTGTTATCGAACAGGAGAGCGAGATTCTTGGTCCAACCCTCGACCATGGAAGCGGTGGAGCGGTACATGCGCGTGGCAACCGCATCGTCGGCGTAGCGGAAACGCAGGCCAAGCTTGCGCCGCTTGGCAAGGAAGGCAAGCTCCACGTCCTCCAGCACCTTGTCTGCGACGCTCACGTGGCCGCCGAGACGACGATAGGCCTCGCGCTCGACCAGGAGGAATTGGCCATTGGCAGCGGCGATGCGCGTATTGGGGTCGGAGACCTTGGCCGGCGGATAGGCGAGCGCCAGTTCGCAAAAGACCAGAGGCATGAGGGATCGCTGCGCCAGCCCGGCGACCAACTGGCGCGGCGAATAGCTGAGCACACCGACCTTGTGGCGGGTGGCCTCGTGGATGGCGCGGCGCATGTCGCCCGGCTCGTGGACGGTGTCGGCGTCGGTAAACAGCAGCCATCGGCCGCGCGCACGACGGGCCGCCGTCCAGATAGCATTGGTTTTACCGGTCCAGCCCGGCTCCAGTTTGGCGGCCTCGATCACCGTGACCCCGGCAAAGCCGCGCGCAATTTCGGCGGTGCGGTCGGAGGAGTGGTCGTCGACCACGATCAGTTCCCAGTCGCGGCCAAGCTCGAAGATCTCCTCGGACTGGCTCGTCAGAGACTCAAGGCACGCGGCCAGGCACTCTTCCTCGTTGCGCGCCGGAACGATGACCGTAAGCTCCAACAACTCTTCCGGTTCCGGTTGATCGAAGACCGTTCCCGCAGCGACTGGAAACGCAATGCGCTCGCCCGGCTCATCGGAAAGTCCGAGCACGGGCGTCCACTGCCCCGCCCCCGTCGCTCCGCTTTCTTGTGGTGTGTCTTTCCCCATTGCGCCTCACCCTTTCGTCCGGGCCCTTTCGCTAAGTATTATAAGGACGTGCGATCCCCTCGCTTTCTCGCCTCGATTCTGCTGTTGCCGCTGGCCCTCGCGTCCGGCTGCAACCGCGGCGCGCATCCGGCCCAAACCGGCAAGCCCGCGCCCGACTTCACCGTCGCCGACGGAACTACATCCGTTCATTTGGCCAGCTACCGGGGCCAGGTGGTGCTGGTCAACTTTTGGGCCACCTGGTGCGGACCGTGCATCGTGGAATTGCCCTCGCTGCTGCAACTGCACCACGACCAACCCAACCTGGCCATTCTGGCGGTCAGCGTCGACGAGGACCCCGACGCCTATAGCCGCTTTTTGGTTCGCCGCCATGTGGATCTGACCACGGTACGCGACCCCGGCGAGACCGCCGCCAAGCTCTTCCACACCGACATGTGGCCGGAAACTTACGTGATCGACCGCAAAGGGATTATCCGGCGCAAGTTCATCGGCGCGCAGGACTGGTCGAGCCCCGAGATTCGCGAGTTCTTGAAGAACCTGTAGCTGAAGCTTGCTATCATTCCCGTATGACCACGGTGGAGATTCTTTTTCGCTATGCCACGCCGCCCAGTGAGCCGGTAATTTTTGCGCTGGCCAGCACGCGGGACGTCTACGGAATTCGCGGCCTGCGTTTCAATTCCGAAACGCGCACGTTGCGCGTGGAATACGACGCCACGCGGCTCAACGCGGCTACCGTTTCCGGGCTGGTTCGCCAGGCTGGACTGGAGATTGTGGAGCAGATGCCGCTGTTTGAGGCGCCACTTCCCGCGGAACCGGCACCTGCAATCTAACTCAGGAATTGCATCGCGATTCAATCCCTGATAATCTGTCTTTGGTCCTGAGTGAGTTGGACCAATTGTGTGCGCCCGTAGCTCAGCTGGATAGAGTATTTGGCTACGAACCAAAGGGTCGGGAGTTCGAATCTCTCCGGGCGCACCATTCCTTCTTCTTCCCTTCCAATTCAAAGTATTTTGGGCGCGGTGAAACTGCGCTTGCTCAGCCGCTATGGCTTGAATTCCGCATTGGCGGGATTGTGGCTCAAAGCACGCGCGCAAAACAGAAGGGCGGAGCGCATTGGCGCTCCGCCCTTCTGTTTTGGTTCTTGTTCAGTCTTTAATACAGCCGGAAGTTGACCTCGACGGTAATCATCACGGGGACCGGAGTTTTGCCGTCCTTCATGGCCGGCTTGAACTTGTATTTGCGAACCGCTTCGAGAGCTTTTTCATCCAGGCCCATGCCCAGGGTGCGGATGACCCGCGGGTTCTGAGGATTACCTTGCGCGTCCACGATCAGCGAGATCAGGCAGACGCCCTGGTACTTGGCGCGACGGGCTTCATCGGAGAACTCCGCCTCGACACTGTTCAGGGCTACAGGATTGGAAACACCGCCGCCCACGTGATAGAGCCCGCCGCCGGCGCCGCCGCCTTTGCCCGGTCCATACCCATTCCCTTGACCTGAACCCAGACCGCCACCCGAACCGGAGCCCATGCCGCCGCCAGAGCCGGAGCCGTTGGAGGCGAGAGTGACGTTGGTTGAGCGGGTAACGCCGATATTCGGCAGCATCGGATTGTCAGGCAGGGTGATGTTCTTCTGCACATCGATGGCCGCCTGCATGGGGAGCAGAGGGTGATCGATAGCCTGCACCTGGGGAGGAACGATGGGGTTCTTCTGGATCTTGGGCAGCTTGCCCTTCATGGGGTCCACGAGGCTGTGATCGCCGCCACCACCGCCGCCGCCGTTGGCGCTGTCGGCCTTGTTGGCCTTGGGCTGCCATATCCCGACGTCGATCTGGGTGGAGTTCAGCTTCTGCGCGTTGACCGTATCGATGATCTTCCTGACGCCGAAGACGAGCAAGGCCACCAAAAGGGCAATGTTCACCGTAGCGGAGATGCCGATGGCCCAGGGATTGGGCTTGACCGCCATCCGGTCAGGAACCGGGATGGGCTTCGAAGTCAGTTCCAGAGGAGGCAGCTTGGGCGGAAAGAAAACGTCGTGCACGGTCTCGTAAAGTACGGACCAAATGGGCTTTTCCTCAACCGGAAAAATGAACATGGGTTCGAGGACGCTGCCAGCCGCATTGGCCGCGGCAGCTTGGGATTCCGTATCTGTTGCTGTCAGTTGCTCGTTTGCCATAGTTGCTGCAGAATCTTCGCTTTGAAATTGCCCGGATGGAAGGTTTCCCACATCGCGACCCATCGCTTTATTATGCTCGACTTCACCCGCACTTGTCTCGGAAGCGAGAGGCTCGCGTTTCTGGTAGTCGCGATCGGCCGTGATCGGGGTTCCCATACACAATAGACGACTAGAGCGCGTTGTAGTTACCTCAAAAAAACTTTCTCTCGCCATTTACACTAGAAAATGAACAAGTTCGAACCATCCCAGGGAGTGAAAATGTCCTCAGCGCCGGAGTTGAAGGCGACTCTAACTTTGCCTTATACAGAATTTCCGATGAAGGCGAACCTGCCCCAGAATGAGCCTCTTCGGCTGGCCCGCTGGGCCTCGATGCGCCTTTACGAAGAGCTGCGCAAGGCCGGCCAGGGCCGCCCCACCTATCTGCTGCACGACGGCCCGCCCTATGCCAACGGCCCCATTCACCTGGGCCACGCGCTGAACAAGGGGCTGAAGGATTTTGTGGTCAAGTCCAAGACCATGGCGGGCTTCGACGCTCCCTATGTGCCCGGCTTCGACTGCCACGGCCTGCCCATCGAGATCAAGGTGGACGAGCATCTGGGCCGCAAAAAGCTGGAAATGCCGGTTCCGGCGGTGCTGGATGCCTGCAGGGCCTATGCGCAAAAGTATGTGGACCTGCAAACCTCGCAGTTTGAGCGCATCGGCTGCTTTGGCCGCTGGAACAAGCCCTACAAGACCATGGCCCGCGATTACGAAGCCCATATCTTGGAGGCATTCTATGGCTTTCTGGAAAAAGGCTTCGTTTATCGCGGCCTGAAGCCGGTTTACTGGTGCATCCACGACCGTACCGCCCTGGCCGAGGCCGAGGTGGAGTACGACATGCACACCAGCCCCTCGGTTTATGTGCGCTACAAGCTGACTTCGGACCCGGCGACGATTGCCGCCGAGTTGGCAGGCCGAGAGGTCTACACCATCATTTGGACCACCACGCCCTGGACGCTGCCCGCATCGCTGGCGGTGGCCTTCCATCCCGATTTCGAGTACGTGGCGCTGGAAGCGACCAGCGGCGATCCCTGCTGCCCGCAGACGGCAATTTATATCGTTGCCGCCGAGTTGGCCGAGCAAACGGCGGAAGCGTGCAAGTTCAGCGCCACAAAGGAACTGGCCCGCTTCAAGGGCAGCCAGCTCGAACACACCACCTATCAGCATCCGTTCCTGGACCGCAGCATTTTGGGCGTGCTGGCCACCTATGTCACGGCCGACACCGGCACCGGCGCGGTGCATACCGCCCCGGCTCATGGCGCGGACGATTTCTATACCGGCGTGCGCTACGGACTGGACCCCACCTGCCGCGTGGATGCCGCGGGGCACGTGCATGTGAACCCCGCCGCCTGGAACCGCGCCACTCCGCCTGCCTTCGAAGGCTTGAAGGTCTGGGCCGCGAACCCGGTGATCATCGCCATGCTGGAAGAGTCCGGCGCGCTGCTGGGATCGCAGGATTTGAACCACTCCTATCCGCATTGCTGGCGCTGCCACAAGCCGGTGATCTATCGCGCCACCGAACAGTGGTTCATCGGCATGGAAACCCCGGTGAAACGCGGCGACGGCTCGGAGACGACCTTCCGGCAGTTGGCCATTGAAGAGATCGACAAGGTGACCTGGGACCCGGCATGGGGCAAGGAGCGCATCACCAACATGATCGCGACGCGCCCCGACTGGTGCATCAGCCGCCAGAGAATCTGGGGCGTGCCCATCGCGGTATTCATGTGCGAGAAGTGCAACAAGCCGATCATGGACCCGGCGCTGAACCGCAAGATCGTGGACCTGTTCGAGCGGGAAGGCATCGAAGCGTGGGACACGACGCCGACTGCGGAGCTGCTCGCGGCAGAAACAGCTTGCGCACATTGCGGCGGAACGGAGTTTCGCAAGGAAACCGACATTCTGGACGTGTGGTTCGACTCCGGCACGAGCTGGTTTGCCGTGGCCGAGTCCGATCCCGAGTTGAATCCCGCCTACACCTCGTTCCAGAAGGGCGAAGGGACGGAGGTTCTTTATCTCGAGGGCGGCGATCAGCATCGCGGCTGGTTCCACTCGTCGCTGCTGACCTCGGTTGCGCTGCGCGGACACGCTCCCTACTCCCATGTTTCGACCGCGGGCTGGACCCTGGATGAACAGGGCCGCGCCATGAGCAAATCGCTCGGCAACGGCGTGGACCCGGTGGACATTGCCAACCGGTTGGGCGGCGAGATTGTGCGCCTGTGGGTGGCATCGATCGACTATCGCGAGGATATGGCGGCCAGCGAAAACCTGATGAAGCGCTGCGCCGAGATCTATCGCAAGCTGCGCAACACCTTCCGCTTTCTGTTGGGCAACCTGAACGGCTTTGAGCCGCTGCGCGACCGGGTTCCCGAGGCGGAGCTTCTGCCGCTGGACCGCTACATGCTGGCCAAGACGCGGGACCTGACGGAGCGAGTGATGGGCTGGTACTCGGCCTTCGAGTTCCACCGCATCTATCACGCGGTGAACGAATTCGCCATCGTCGATCTGAGCTCGTTCTATCTGGACGTGCTCAAGGACCGCATGTACACCTTTGCGCCCACCAGCCAGCAGCGCCGGTCGGCACAGACGGTGCTGTGGAAGATTACCGAGGCGCTGGTGCGGCTGGTTGCGCCGATTCTCAGCTTTACGGCGGACGAAGTGTGGGAGTATCTGCCGGCCGTGG
>JAATFE010000062.1 GCA_015655365.1 Terriglobales bacterium | reverse complement strand
GATCAGCACCGCGCCCATCAGCCCATGGTCGTGCGCCGCGGTGTGCACCGTGACCCACCCGCCCATGCTGTGGCCGGCAATCGCGATGCGTTTGGGATCGACGCCCAGCCGAGCGGCGTTGGCGGAATCGCGCAGATAGGCCAGAACGGCATCCGCGTCCTCAAGATTCTGGGCAAAGCGAAAGGCGCCGGCGCTGCCCCACGAGCCGCGATAGTTGAAGGTGACGGCATTCCATCCCGCGCGCCGCACGGCCTGGGCCAGGTCGAGATTTTTTTCGTTTCCCGGCAGGCCATGGCAGATGACCAGCGTGGGATGCGCTCCCGCCCCGGACGGCTGGTAAACCACCCCATTGATCTCCGCGCCGTGGCTGGGAATGTGCAGCACGGCCATGCCGGCGGGATGAGCGGCATCGGCAGGCGGATCGGTAAAGATGGCGGCGGGCACGGTCTGGGCCATGGCCGAGGCCGCAGAAAAAGCAATGACTGCAAGGCAGGCAAGACGCATCCGGGGAAGCTCCTGGGCATGAGGATCGACAGCGAACGACTTATGCGCATTGTTGCACAGCGACTCACTTCGATCCGTTCTGCTGGTAGCCCCGATCTCACTTTTGATACTTGGCAAGCTTGGGCTCCGTGGTTTCCTACTTTTGCGACAAAAAAACGCCGCAATGAGGATAGCCACGAAAGCAACTAGGCCAAGGCACCGACAGCAGCCTCTTCAATGATCCGTTGATCAAGAGGACCAACCATCACTTTCTGTGCTGCAGCTTTCACCAACTGACGAACGCTCAAAGCTGCACCGCGGGCAGCCAGAAACATCGCTGCGAGTAAAATCGCAACGAAGAGAAATGGCGATCCCGCAATCAGATGCTTCACAGCTATCATCATCGCTCTTTCGTGAAAACTCCTCATTTTGAGACGAACATCCTCGTTCTGAATCTTCCCAAGAGAGGACTCCCAAGCGGTATTCCATGACATTTTTGGAGCGCGTCCAGAGGCAATATCGATTGCCTTGGTCATAATTGAACGAAAAACAGTCAACTGGTGGCCATAGCGAATCAGTCCGTTCATTTGCCGACGTAACAAGAGGTATGCGGGGTCATCAAACGCTATATTGCCATCTGCCGCAAAATCAAACATCTCGTCTCGCACACAAAACATCTTCTGACGGAAAGAGTCGACACGGTATGTTGGGAGGACCTTAAAAATCAAGATCAACCACGCCACCAGAACAATAGAAGCTTGGAGGATGTTCGCAACCTGCAGTTCGGTCATTAGAGATCTCCAATACGTGTTGTTCCCTCAGTGGTGAGCAGGCTCGAATCTCGCTTCGGATCGAGTCTCTTTTCCAGGTCTGTGATGCGAGCAGTCAGGCGTTCCCGAGTCTTTCTATGGCGACGATATTCGAAAGCCCAGAGGCTACCCGTTACACCCGTCAACGCTACACTCCCGACTACAGTCGCATTCAGGTGGGCTGCTAATGCCACAACGAAACTGGCAACTGAAGTTCGACCGGCAAATGCCTTAACAGAATCAGCTGCTTCATGAATCAGGTATGCGACCACACAAGCCCAGATCAAGGTGCTACCGAACTGCCGGACTATCGTCATCAACTGCATTGCTATCCATCGCCATGCAGTGGGCTGATTCGACGCATTCCCGTTCCCCTTGCTCTTAGACCTATTTACGGCCTGATTGGTCACTTAGATGCACCTTGATTCTCTTAAGATGCATACAAAGGTAACACCTATCATATCTGCTTCGGGAAAATTCCTTCCACGGAACATCGAAATTGCACGTGCAGTAAAATGACAACTCTTTGAATACAAACAAGCTGTGCCTGTATCGTCAACTCAGCTTGCTGAACTTGACCGGCAGCTTGTCGTAATCGACCGTGCCCAATCCACGCGCGGCAGCCATATTCAAATACGGCATGTGTTCGGGGCTCAGGTTCCAGTACGCTTTGGCCACATAGGCATCCAGCGCCACCGGATCGGTGCCGGCGACCATGGCTTTCTTGGTTGCCACATCTTCCAGGTTGCCGCCAGTGGGGCCGTTGCGCAACAGGATGCGGTAGCAGTCCATCATCGTCAGCGTGGGCAGCATAAAGCTGGCCAGGTCCACCAGGCTCTGGTGAATCTGCTGGTGCAGCCGGTTGCGCTCGCCGCCCAAAATGCCGTACCAGTTCTTCATGCCCAGCGTTGCACCGGTCAGTTCGTGATGCTTGGCGATGGGCAGGTTGATGATCTTGTCCGCCTCAAGGAATGGCGTGAAGACGGGCCAGGTTTTCAGCACCACGCCGCCCATATCCACTTCGCGAAACAGGTCGGGATCGGGCAGGACAACCTCTGCGCCCTCGGCGCTGGCGGCGGCCTGAATGCCCGAGCGGTGGAAGCAGCGGCGCGCTTCGTTGCAACTGACGTCGGTGACAATGACGCGCTTGGCGCCCGCCTGCCAGCACTGCCGAACCACCTCGGCCACAACGTCGGGATTGGTGTTGGCGGCCTGTTCCGGCGTGCGGTCCCAGGCAATGTTGGGCTTGATGACCACCACGTCCTGGTGGCCGACAAAGCGGCTCATGCCGCCCAGGTCCTGGAGCGCCCGCTGCACCAGAGCGCGCGGTTCCCCGCCCTGCACCACCACCAGCCTGGGCAGTTGCGGATTGGCGGCCATGCGATGGTCGCGGCGGGCCTGTTCTGCGCCCCCCGCGACGGGCCGAAAGCTGTGTTCGCTGAGCCAATAGGCTGCGCCCGCGGCGCCCGCGGCCACGCCGCCCACGCGCAGCAGTTGCAGCATGGCCTCGCGGCGCGTCAGTGCGGGCGCTTGTTTCTCTTCCGGCTTGCGATCGGTTTCCCCGGCCATGGTGTTTCTCCCGGTTAGATTTCCATCAAGTGAATGCGTTGCGGATCGTTGACGCCCAGTTTATGGGTAGCATCGGCGGCGGTAGCAATGTAGCGCGGCGGACGGCCCGCGGCTTCCAGCGATTTGATGCCCGCTTCGGCGCGCTTGCGTTCCAGCATCTGCCAGGCAATCTGGTCCACGGCTACGCGATCCTCGCCCACAATCAGCGCATTGGGGTACCAGACGTGTTCGGGCTTGAAGCCGGGCCCGCCCTCGTAAATCGAGGTCATGGCGTCGCCGATGGTGAAGCGAACCTTCTCGCGCACGGCTGGAACGCAGTTCAAATCGGCCACGCCGGGGTTACAGCCGCCGCCATGCAGTTCGTTTGGGCGCTCGATTACGCCATACATATTCTTCATGGCAAAGGTCACGCCGGAGATGTTGTGGTCCTTCAGAATGGGCAGGCCGATGACCATGCCGCACTCGCGGGTGAGGATCTTGGAGAGCTTGACGTTGACCGCTCCAAACGACACCGGCTGCTCCTCGAAACCGGAGACATCCGACCCGAAGACGCGGATGCGGCTGGGGTCGGTATTGATGGTGAGCCCGCAAGCCTGCAAGTCGCGCGCATTGCGGTCCCACACAATGATGTTGCCGGGCTTGACGCCAGCCTGCTGCAGCCGCTCCGCTACAGCCATAATCAGGGCCAGATGGGTGGAAATGCCCCTGCCGCCCAGGCCATTGGTCTTGAGGCCAATAACTTGGCCCGCGGGCACAATGTGCTTCCAGGCTGCCACAGGATTGTCGCGTCCGGTGTAAGCGGCCATGGCACGGTCCAGCAGGGCAAGCACCCGCTTTTCGTCGGGTTGCGCGCCCGCTCCGTGCAGCGCGGCATCCCGGGCAACAACCACTTTCGAATTGCCCGCGGTCCGGTGCTGGTCGAGCGCGGCGGCCAATCCCAACTTGCTCTGCGAGCCCAACACAAGCGCTCCCGTTGCTGCTACTCGCATGAATTCCCGGCGGTTCGTCATCACATTCCTCGCAATCGTGGATGCGGCCCGGCTTGCGGCCAGGGTTTACAGTTTCGCTTCTACGCCGCGCGCCAAATCGAGCAGTGCCTGCTGGGTTTCGGGCGTGGCGTCGTAGGCAACAATGCGCACCAGGGTTGGGCCTTTGCGGAAGTTGACGCTCTGCGCGTAAGCCACCCCCGCATCGCCCAGTTGGATGCTCTTGGCATCGTTGGTCTGGCCGGTCTCGAGCATCTTGCGCGCGCCCGCCGCATCGCCCATGGTGTAGACGTCCACCACGGCTTCCAACTTGCCTTGATATTTGTAATCGGAGGTCGAGGTCGACACAACGCCAGCCGCAATATAAACCTCGGCTTCGCCATCAATGTACTTCCACAAATCCTTGGCGGCAAATACGCGGGTGTCGCTGGTTTTCTGCCATCCGGCAATTGCGTTCGAAGCCGGAAACTCGTCCGCCTTGTGCTTCTTGCATCCCGTACCGGCTGCCAAAGCAACAATGGCCAACGCCACAACAGCAAATATCCATTTTCCTGAGCGAATCATTTTGAAGTGTTCTCCTTTATTTCCTGTTGAGCAGAATCTGGCTTGCAGGGGAACGGCTTTCGCCAATACTGGTGACATAGACGGCGGGGTGCTCCTGAAGCGGACAGGCGTACTCGCAAGCGCCGCAGCCCACGCAGCGGCTGGGGTCGATGCGCGGCTGTTTCACGGTCTTGGT
>JAATFE010000107.1 GCA_015655365.1 Terriglobales bacterium | reverse complement strand
TGCAAGCTCATCCTGACCAAGCCCAACATCCTGATCTTCGACGAGCCAACGAACCATCTCGATCTCGAAGCCATCAACGCGCTCAACATCGCGCTGCAGCGCTACGAGGGCACGGTCCTGCTGGTGACGCACGATCACGACCTAATCGACGAAGTGGGTACCCGCTTGTGGAACTTTACGGAAGACGGGATTGAAGACTTCCAGGGACCGTATTCGGAATGGAAGGGAATGCACAACTAGGTCTCTGACTGGATGATTTAGTACCTTGAGTTCGTGCTCTCCCAGGTTTCAGAAGCGAGACCTGGGGCACCCAAGCTGGTACAACTTCAAGCGGTTGACATGAAACCCGAAGTACCTGTGTAATTGAATTTGTGGTTGTGGTGATGGAGTTCACCCTTAACCGCTGTCCCTTCCGGTAGGCCGGACAGATGATGACTCCTGACAGGGATTCCTGTCGGTGAGACCTGTCCCGGCTTGATCCCTGCATACAAAATGAGCAGCATCCGTTCCCAGGACAGCCATCGGCTTCCTGCCGTTGCTGTGTTTCGCGGAGGGCTGTGGTTTTCCGTTGTAGCCTGATCGAGAGGAGAGACGCGTTGCAGAAATACCTGTTCATCGCCATTGGGGGCGCGTTGGGCTCGGCCGCCCGTTACTGGGTTGGCTCGACGATTGTCGGACGCATGGGGACCAAGTTCCCTTACGGCACCTTCGTCATCAACATGACGGCGTGCATCGTGATTGGCTTTTCGCTCACCTACCTGGGCAGGCGGGTCGACTTGAACCCGGCGTGGCGGTTCCTTCTCCCGGTGGGCTTTATCGGCGCCTACAGCACCTTCTCCACTTACGAGTGGGAGACGCTTTCCACGCTGCGGTCGGGGGCCTTTGCTCTCGCGGCGTTCTATGCCGTGGGCAGCCTCATTCTGGGCCTTGCCGCCACATGGTGCGGAGCCGTCCTGGCGGAGAGCATTTCCTAAAGAGCGTACGCGGCGTCACTCCAGCCACTCCGAGCATTTTGCGTTAGAATCCTCACTTGCCCTCAGGGAGGCAGCATGTTGCAACCTGGAAAAGCGATCAAAGTCACCATCTATCTAGGCGATGGAGCTACCCATCACGGGGTTCCAGTCTACTCCAGCATTCTGGACTTCCTCTTCTACCGGGGCGTGGCCGGCGCCACCGTGACCAAGGGCATTGCTGGATTTGGCGCCGATCACCACATGCACTCTGCAAGCCTGGTAGATATATCCGACCGCCTTCCGCTCAAGATCGAGTTCATCGAGTCGCGCGAAAAAGTGGACGCGATTCTGGGCAAGCTCGAAGAACTGGCCGGAACCGGGTTGATCGAGATGCAGGAAACCACAGTGGCCAAGCCTGCCCAGGTTGCGAAGCCCAAAACCGTGGTTCCGCCCGCCCACCTCAAGATCGAGGGCAAAGCCCAGATGATGCGCATCTATCTGAGCGAAGAAGACCGCTGGCAGGACAAGCCGCTCTACGAAGCTCTGGTGGAAGCCATGCGCGCCAACGACATTGCCGGCGTCACCGTGTACCGCGGCATCCTTGGGTACGGAGCGCATCGCCGCATTCACAAGGACAAGCCCCTGCTCTCGACCCACCACGGATCGGTGATGCTTTCGGCCATCGATACGGCCGATAAACTGCACGCCATTCTGCCCCTTGTCGACCGGATGGTGGAAGAGGGCCTGGTGGTTTTCTCCGACGTGGACGTGATCAAGTACGCCTTTCGCGCGCTCGATGCCGATGCCGCGGTTCAATCCAAAGAGACGCCTGCCGCGCAGGAAGGCACTCAGGAGGAAGCTTCATGAAAGAACAATTTCCCGCGCGCATGATCCGCATCCATTTTGGCGAGGACGACCACTGGCAGGGCAAGCCTCTGCATGAGGCCATTCTGGCGAAATGCCAGGAACTGGGCATCGCGGAAGCCATCGTATTTCGCGGCATCGAAGGCTACGGATCGGGCAGCAGGCTGCGCCGCTCCGGCCATTGGAGCTTCTCCAAGGATGCGCCCATCCAGTTGAGCATCATCGATACGGAAGCACAGATCGCCAAGCTGATTCCCTTCCTCGACACCATGGTCGAGGAGGGCCTGGTCGCAGCCTCCACGGTGGATGTGATCCGCTATTCGCGAGCGGCCACGAAAGCCGAAGAGAAGCCGTAGCCTGCGAAAGAAGCTGCGGCGGCTTTGCCTCCGCGAAAGGCCGGTTCCCCTCCCTTCCCTCCCACTCGACTTGCAGCGCAACATTTCTTCGCAATTCGTGTCTATTCAACCAGGTCATTGACCGGATGATTCTGTACCTTGGGTTCGTGCTATCCCAGGTCTCAAAAGCGAGATCTCCACCCCACGGACGAAAACCTATCCGTGGGGACCCCAGACCTGGGGCACCCAAGCTGGTACAACTTCATGCAGTCAAAGACCTGGCGGGGGCGATACGCCCTGAAGTCTCGCACAGTCGAACTTTTCGTCCCGGCAAACCTATCATCCCTCAACCGCATCTCGCTTAACAGCACATCGTCTTCAACCGTCGCATTGTGAAGAGGAGCAGGAAAACTCATCGAGGAGGGCCTTTTTTTCGATGCTGTCGCTACGCATCACCGCGCTTTTCTTCGTGGCATTCATCCTTTTTTCGTTTGGCTCGGTGCGCGGCCAAGCGCAGGCGGCTCTGTTGATCGAGCAGCCCTACGGCTTCTTTGGCGCCGCCAACCCGACTGGCCACAACGCAATCTATTTTGAGCGCATCTGCGCCGAGACGCCGGTCAAGCTGCGCCGCTGCGAGCCGGGTGAGTTGGGCGCCGTAATCTCCCGCTACCAGGGAATCTCCGGCTATGACTGGGTGGCCATTCCGCTGGTTCCCTATCTCTATTCGGTCGATGACGCCTCCGCAGTCCCGGCGCACGTGGACGCGGCCACGGTAAAGCGGCTGCGCGACCGCTACCATGAGGCCCACCTGCTCAGCCTGGGAGCGAGGCTGGGCAAGGGCAACCTGATCCATGGGGGCTGGAGCCAACTCGTGGGTTCCGCCTATGAACGGCGCATCTATGCATTCCGATTCGAGACCAGCGAAGAACAGGACGACGCACTGATTGCGCGGCTGAATGCCAACCCCAATCGCACTCACTTTGACCTGGTCTTCAACAACTGCGCAGACTTTGCGCGCAAGCTTCTCAACTCCTACTTCCCCGGCAAATTCCCGCGCAACATCTTTCCGGACGCGGGCATGACGACCCCCAAACAAATCACCTACAAACTGGTCCGCTATGCGCAGAAGCATCCGGAAACCCAGCTAGCTATCTTCGAAATTCCCCAGATTCCCGGCTATCGCCGCCAGAGCCGCTCCAACAAGAGCGTTGCCGAGTCGCTCACCACAACCCTCTATGCGATCCCCATCGCCTTGGCGAACCCCTACCTTGCCGGAGGGTTGTTTGCGGATTACCTGATGCATGGACGCCATAACATTCTTCCCAAACATCCCCAGGTTCCATCGCCGGACGATTTGACCGCATGGGCTCGCCCGTCTGCGGCAAGCTTCGTATTGACATCGGGCTCGGTAGCCGCGCAAAATCCCGACAGCGCGGGTATTCAGGCCCCCGTAGCCACTGCCGACAGGCTTGCGAAGAAGCAGCCTGGTGCGGCAGGTACCTCAGGCCTGGAAGAAATGAAGGCCACGCATGATTGAGTATCCTCCGCAAGACCTCAAGAACCATACCCGATTCGATCCGCTATACCACGGGGTCCTGCTTCTTACCCTGCTCGCCAATTTCGTTTTCGCCATCTTCGATCTTGTCCATCGTCACACCATTACGGCCGCATGGTTCCTGGTTCTTTCCGTTGTTCTTTTTATCGCCTTTGCCAAGATTCGCTCCTATCCGCTCAAGGTGCAAGACCGAGTTATCCGGCTCGAAGAGCGGCTTCGCCTATGGGCTCTCGCTCCAGTGGAATTGCATGAGCATATTCTCAACCTGACAGAGGACCAGTTGATCGGCCTGCGCTTTGCTCCGGACGACGAGGTTGTAGCGCTGGCCAAGCAGGCGCTCGACGAGAAACTGAACCGGAAACAGATCAAGGAGCGCATCAAGAACTGGCGTCCCGATAACTTCCGGGTGTGAGCACACTCCAGAAGCAACCGCAAGAAGCCGCTGTCCTAGCGGCTTCTTGCTTGAGCGAGCACGATAACTGGCCCTGACTTACTTCTGCGGCGCTTCGTCGTTGGGCTTGGCGGCTGAATTTTCTGAGCTGGACTCATTCGCACCGGTTGCGGACTTGCCTTCGGCCTCGGCAAGTGCTTCCGTATCCAGCCCATGCTCGTGGCGGTAGTGGTCCACGGCCATCGATCCATCCCACCATGCCCAGTTCATCGGGTAAACGTCGGGATCGAAGAGCACCTGGTAGAAGTGCCAGACGACGATGGCCAGGGTGGCCAGAATCGCCTCGTAGTAGTGCACCGTGGTAGCAAGGTCGATCCACCAGCGCGCCAGCAGGTTGCCCACCCATACATTGGCCCATAGCATGATGCCGGTCAGGCCCATCAGGGCCGTGCCCCACACCAGCGCCCAATACTCGGCCTTCTCGCCATAAGTGAACCGGCCGAATTTCGGCTTCTCTCCGCCCAATCCCAGGTAGTAGCGCATCGTGGCCCACACGTCGAAGGCGTCCTTGGGCCGCGGCGCCAGATCCCAAATCAGCTTGCGCCCTTCTCGCGTCGCAATGAGATAGAAGACGTGATAGATGCCGGCGCTGATCAGGATCACGCCTGCCACGCGGTGGACGATGCTGCGCAGGTGTTCGCCCATTCCCAGCACCACGGCAATCCATGAGTAGGGGAACTTGAGGGCGAATCCGGTAATCACCAGGACAATGAAGCTGGAGAGCAGCACCAGATGCTGCCAGCGCTGGTTCGGGGTCATGCGCACCATGCGCGGATTCTGCATCCTGCGCCGGGCCGCGGCCTTGCTCCGCCAAATGATGGCGTTATGCAGGAACATTCCGCCGATCACCGCAAAAATCAAAACCAAGTAGAACCACCGCACCCAGCGCACGGTAATCGAACCAATATCGTTGGCGCGGGTGGGGTTCATGTGGACTTTGGTGACGATGAACTTCCTGGTCACGCCGTGGTGGCACTCGCCGCAGGTTGTTTCCAGGTTGGCGGGATTCACGGTTGAGTGGGGGTCGCTGGAGGGCAGAATATTGTGCACGCCGTGGCAACTGGAGCAGTTGGCCACCACCACCGAGCCGCCCTCGGCGGCCAGCCCGTGGTAACTGTCCTGATAGGTCGAGACGCTGTTTTGCGCGATCCCGAACTCCTGCGAGAGCCGCACGCCCGCGTGGCAGCGAGCACACGCGTCCTGGACCAGATTCTGCCGCGCCACGGTCGAGTTGGGGTCCTTGTGCGCCTTGATCGAGTGGATGCCGTGGCAGTCCGTGCAGACCGGGGCAAGGTCGTTGCCGCGGCTGATTCCCTGCCCGTGAATGCTCTGCATGAAGGTCTGCGAAATGGCGCTATGGCACTTGCCGCAGGTCTGCGGGACATTGAACTTGTAGATCGGCGACTTTTGATCGTTGGCGGCCAGAATCTCATGCGCGCCGTGGCAGTCCGTGCAGACCGCGGCTTTCGTCGAGCCCTTCTCGACGGCCTGCCCGTGCACGCTTTCCTGGTAGGAGACGAACGGCTGGGCGCTTACCCCGTTCGATTCCATCAGGAACTTCTGCCCGTGGCAACGGCCGCAAGTGGCGGGAATATTTTTGTGGTTCACCGGCGACTTCGGATCGTCCGCGGCCAGAATCTCGTGCACGCCGCCATGGCAATCCTCGCAGTTAGCCGCCGGCAGCGTGCTGCCCTTGGCCGGCCTGGCATGGTAGCTGTGCGAATAGGCATCTTGCGCATCGGCGTGGCAACCGGCGCAGGTGATCTTTTTGGGAGTGGTCTCGTGGACCGGACCTTTTACGTCGGTATGGCAATCGACGCAGGTGAACATGCTGCCATGGATGGAGTGCTTGAACTTATCGCTATCCACAAACAGGCTGACCGGTTTGCCGTTGTGATCCTTGGTCAGGGTGGAGTCGGAGTGGCAGACCAAGCAATCCTCGTTTTTCGGCTTGCTTGCGGCATGAGCCGCACAGGCCCACACGAGCAGAGAGAGAGCGACGGCTTGAACGAAAACTCGGCTGGGGGTTCTCACGCCATTGAGGAGAAATTGAGCCGATACGTTGTGAATGTGACTGAAATCACGCGCCATAAACCACCCTTCAGGACCATGCCCTTAACTCTCTGGTCCAAATGGAGATAGGTCGCAATCTTCCGTGAGCCTGCACAGGCAGAGTACCAGACCGGGTGCGTCCATATTGCGGGAAAATACTTCAGGCCCTGTTTCGGAATCGTGTCCGGCAAGAGCGTTCGAGCTGTCAGGGTGATGTGGGTCACTGGTCTCGGGAGGCCCTATCGAGGACAATATGACCGCTACTTGAGGATTTATTAATGGCCACACTTGCGGTATTGGAAGCGAAGACCATGCTCACTCTCCCTGGGGATGCAGTGCGCCAGATTCAATGGCGGTTTGCCGAACGTTTTGACTTGCAGATGCTAGTGCAGTCGGCCCGCAGCGTTGCGCGGGGAACGGTGGCGCAGATGGTTGCAGCCGGGGAACGCAACACCCACGAGTGGACCCAGGCCAAGAGCGAGATGATGGAGGCCTTCGATCGCGCCGGCATCACCGCGGCCTTCATGGAACCGGAAGAGGGCGGCTTTATCGCCGGCCCCAAAAACCTGGCGCTGGGCCTGGCC
>JAATFE010000045.1 GCA_015655365.1 Terriglobales bacterium | reverse complement strand
CTCGTGCTGCACGGCCAGACCGCGCTCAACGGCGACTTTGAGACCCAGGCCGGAATCCAATTCTCGCAGTTCAACATTGCGGGCCTGCTCAAACTGGCTCACGTAAGGGGCCTCACCGGCGAATCCGCATTGGCCGGAACGGTCAATGTTGCCGGGCCTTTGGCAAAGCCGGAACAGATGCGGGGAGAAGCCCGCCTGCAGGCACTGGCGGTAACGCTTTCTGGCGTCCATCTGAAGAGCGTAGGCGGCGTCCATGCCACTCTCGTCAACGGCCGCGTTTCTCTTGACCCCGTGCATGTGACCGGTGAGGAAACCGACCTGCATGCCCAAGGCAGCCTCACCCTCAAAGACAAGCAACAGTTAGACTTTGCCGCCAGCGGCTCGGTCAACCTGAAGCTGGCGCAGACCCTCGATCCCGACCTGACCGCCGGCGGAACCGCAACCTTTCAGGTGGAAGCGCACGGCCCGTTGAACAACCCTGGCATGCAGGGCCGCATCGACCTTCAAAACGGTTCGCTGGCGATGGAGGGCGTGCCCAACGGCCTCAGCCAGATCCATGGCACGCTGCAGTTCAATCAGAACCGCCTCGAGGTCAAGTCGCTGACCGCTATGAGCGGCGGCGGCCTGCTGAGCGTGGGCGGCTACCTGGCCTACCAGCACGGTTTGTATTCCGATCTTTCGGTAACCGGCAAAGGGATTCGCATTCGCTATCCGGAAGGAGTCAGCGCCCTGGCTGACGTCTCGCTGCACCTCCAGGGTTCGCAGAGCAATCTGCTGCTCAGCGGTGAAGTGCTGGTTACTCGATTCTCGGTGAGCCCCGATCTGGATATAGCGGCCTTGGCCTCGCAAGCTACGAGCGTGCAGACCATTGCGCCTCCCGACGCTCCATCCAACCACTTCCGCCTCGACGTGAACCTGCTCTCGTCGCCGCAGTTGAACTTCCAGAATGCTTACGCCAAGCTGGCCGGTAATATGGACCTGCGCTTGCGCGGCACGCTTGCCTCGCCCTCGCTGCTGGGCCGCGTCTCCATCACGGAGGGCTCCGCCCTCATCGCCGGAACCCGTTACGACCTGGAGCACGGCGACATTTTCTTCACCAACCCCATTCGCATTCAACCGTCGGTGGACCTGAACGCCACGGCCCGGGTGGAGGACTACGACATCACCCTGGGATTGCACGGAACGTTGGACAAACCGGTCATCACCTACCGGAGCGACCCTCCGCTGCCCGAGGCCGACGTGGTGGCTCTGCTGGCCCTGGGACGCACGCAAAGCCAGCAGCGCATTTATACCCAGCAGCAGTTGCAGGCTGGCGCCAATCCCACTACCGATGCACTGCTCGGCGGCGCACTCAACGCCACCGTCAGCAGCCGCGTGCAAAGGCTTTTCGGCGCCGGTTCCGTGAAGGTGGACCCCAACTACCTGGGTGCCTTGGGCAACTCCACTTCGCGCATCATCGTCGAGGAGCAATTGGGCCGCAATCTTACTCTTACCTACGCCACCAACGTGAACACCACTGGCCAGCAGTTGATCCAGGCCGAAGTCGCCATCAACCGCCATGTTTCGCTGCTGGTGGCCCGCGACGAATCGGGGGTCTTCTCCATGGTCCTCAAGGCCACCCGGCGCTATAGATAGTGGTTCATTGAAGCGACTGTAAGATTGAGAGAATGAGCCAGACGCAAGCCAAGTGGAAAACGGAACTGAGCGCGATGATTGCGCTCGCGGTTCCGGTTGTTTTGAGCGAACTGGGCTGGGTTACCTTAGGCATCGTGGACACCCTCATGGTGGGCAGCCTGGGGCCGGCGGCCATCGGCTCAGTGGCCCTGGGCAACGCTGTCAGTTATCCGCCTTCGTTGTTCGGCATCGGCCTGTTGCTGGGGCTGGATACGCTCGTTGCCCAGGCGTATGGCCGCGAGGACCACGAAGACTGCCATCGCTGGATGGCGCAAGGCGTCTATCTTGCTATCGTCGCGACCCTGCCGATCATGCTACTGCTCGGCCTCGCCAGCTTCGGCTTCGTGCGCTTTGGGATCACTCCCGAGGTGGCCGCGCCGGCCGCCGGCTACCTGCGCATTCTCCTCTGGGGCACGCTGCCGCTGCTCATCTATGGGGGCACGCGGCGCTATCTGCAAGGCGTGGGGCAGGCGCGGGTGATTACCGTGACCTACGTTCTCGCCAACCTGATCAACTGGTTCGGCAACTGGGTTCTGATCTACGGCAAACTGGGATTTCCGGCCTTGGGAGTGAACGGCTCGGCCATCGCCACGGTACTGTCGCGCATCTTTATGGGCGCGGCGATGCTGGGCTTTGCCTGGCGCTACGAGCGGCAGCGCGGCCATCCCCTGTTCCGCCACTGGGCTGGACCCAGTGTAGTGCGTTTGCGGGAACTGGTCCGGCTGGGCTTGCCAGCCGCGGGGCAGATCGTGCTCGAAGTGGGCGCGTGGAACCTGGTCACGCTGGCCGCCGGCTGGCTGACGCCGGTGGTGCTGGCTACCCAGCAGATTGTGCTCAACTACGCCAGCATGACCTACATGGTGCCGTTGGGCGTCTCGGCGGCTGCGGCGGTCAGCGTGGGCCACGCCGTGGGCGCAGGCGATGCTGACCGGGCGCGCCGGGCCGGCTGGCTGGCGCTGGCCCTGGGAACGGGCTTCATGCTGCTGGCGGCGGTGGCCTTTCTGGTGGTTCCGGCGCCGCTGATCGAGATTTACACCCGCAACCCCCAGGTATTGACGGTGGGCACGAGCCTGCTTGGCCTGGTGGCTGCGTTTCAGATCTTCGACGGCATCCAAACGGTTTCTACTGGCGCCCTGCGCGGACTGGGAGAGACGCGCATCCCCATGCTGGCCAATTTGTTTGGCTACTGGGTGCTAGGGCTGCCCCTGGGGTTCATTTTGTGTTTCGGATTGCACTGGGGCATCTATGGCATGTGGATTGGCCTTACCCTGGCCCTGATCGTCATTGCCACCACGCTTTTGATGCGCTGGCGCCGGGATTCTGCCCGGTTGTCGCTGGCCGATTGATACCAGAGAGCTTCCGGGAATCTCTTTTCAAAATTGCCGGAATCCAGTTCTTCTCTTGGTGACTCAAACAAACAATCAAGTTCTCTCGGAACGGGACGAGCGTCCTTCCGAGTGATTATAATCACATCCGGCGAAGCGAAAAGTCGCCGTTTTTGAAGATTGCACCGGAAGGGAACTCCGCCCAATGGCGACAGGAGACCTTGCCCTCGGTCTGGATCGGGGCGCACGCAGCACGCAAAAGCGTATTTCAAACGACTTCAGCATCAACGTGTCGACGGTGAACGGGTCAGGCTCTCAATCCGCTAACAGCGTTCTGCTGAAAAGCATCTTTGGCATGGGGGTTCCCGTCAGCGGAAAGAACCTCTTCCCCTCGAACATAGCCGGCCTTCCCACCTGGTTCCTGATCCGCGCCAGCAAAGACGGTTATGTGGCTCGCAAACGCAATCCCGAGGTCTTGGTCTCGCTCAATCCCGATACCGCGCGCCAGGATGTTCTCGATCTGCTCCCGGGCGGCGTCGCCATCTACGAAGAGAACTTGAATCTCAAGCAATATCGCGACGACGTCACCTTCTATCCCGTGCCGTTCGATAAGATCACGGCGGCTATCTGCCCCGAGGCCAAGCTGCGCAAGCTGGTCAAGAACATGGTCTATGTGGGCGCAGTGGCGCAGTTGCTTTCGATCGATTTAAGCGTGGTGGAGAAGGGCCTGCTCAAGCAGTTTGCCAAGAAGCAAAAGGTTTTCGACCTGAACTTTGGCGCGGTCAAGGCCGGCTTCGATTATGCCGCGGAGAATCTGCCCAAGCAGGACCCTTACTTCATTGAGCCGATGGACAAGACGGCCGGCAAAATCGTCATCGACGGCAACGCCGCGGCCGCCATGGGCGCGGTGTTTGCGGGCGTTACGGTGGTGGCCTGGTATCCCATCACTCCTTCTACCTCGGTGATCGAGGCCACGGCCGACCTGCTCAAGAAGTTCCGCAT
>JAATFE010000222.1 GCA_015655365.1 Terriglobales bacterium | reverse complement strand
CATGGGGAAGCATTCGGTTTGTGCCTTGACGCCGTGACGGGCGGCCACGTCGAGCATCTCGCGCAACTGGTGAGGGCTGCCGGTGGGGCTGCCGGTGATGGAGCGGAGGCCGGAGATCATGGGAAAGGCATGAACGGTGACAGGTGAAGGCGGAATGCCCACAAGACAGAGCGTGCCGGTGGGACGCAGGGTCTGCATGTAGACGCCCCAGTCCTGGTCCACGTTGACGGTGCTCAAGATAAAGTCCTGGGAACCGGCTACTTCCTTCACTGACTTGGATTCGCGGGTGTTGACGAAGTTGTGCGCGCCCAGGGCGCGAGCCTCTTCTTCCTTGGTGGCAGAGGTGGAGAAGGCGGTGACTTCTGCGCCGAAAGCGCGCGCGAACTGGATGGCGATGTGTCCCAAGCCGCCGATGCCGACGATGCCAACCCGCGACGAGGGGTTGATTTCATGGGTACGGAGCGGGTTGTAGACTGTGATGCCGGCGCAAAGAAGCGGCGCCGCATGTTCGCTGTCCAGGGCTTCGGGAATGGGGATGACAAAGCGGGAATTGGCGCGAACGCGATCCGCGTAGCCGCCGTGGCGGTGGACGCAGGTGCCTTCTGCCTGTGGGCAAAGGTTCTCCATGCCCCGGGTGCACCACTCGCACTCGCCGCAGGAGTTCGACTGCCAGCCGAGGCCGACACGCTGGCCCACTTGCAGTGAACGGACGCCGTCGCCGATGGCCGCAACCGAGCCGATAACTTCGTGTCCGGGGATAAATGGATACTGGCTCATGCCCCAGTCGTTCGAGATGAGGTGAAGATCGCTGTGACAAACGCCGCAGTGGGTGATGGCGATCTCCACTTCCTGCGAACCCAGTTCTCCTGGGTCATAGCGAAAGGGCAACAGTTCTGCCCCTGCCGCGTGAGCTGCAAGTCCTTGAATTTGTGCCATAGTCGTACCGAATTCCTCGCTGGGGTGGAAAGAACCGGCATCTCAAGCAAAAAGCGCCGGCCTGAAAATTGGCAAAAGTATTTCCCCCGCCGTGTCTAGTTTAAACCGCCGCCCGGCTCTATGCGCAGGGAGAGTATCTGGAAACCGCTGAGAACCCCTCCGGCGGGGGCTTCGGCAGCCACTTCCGCTGACTCTCCGTTGAGGCTGACCTCCTGCGCGGGACGCATCGGCTCGAGCGCATTGGCCATGGAAAGCGGCAGGCTGGTCAGCGTTTAGCCGACCATGCCGGCCTGGGCCTCGGGCAGCAGCAGGCTCACGTAGATGCGGTCCGCGGAGTGCTGCCGCCGGGCCTGCGCCAGCACCGATTCCAAATCGGGGGCGTGGCCGGGACCGCGGGGCTGATCGAGCGCCCGGTCCAGGGTGCCGGAGTCCGAGACCAGGAGGCGGATGGTGCCCGCGCCCAGCCGGGCCGGTACGGTGAAGGGAATGCGCACATTGCGGGCCGGCTGACGCCAGGGCCGGATGGTCGCTTCCACCACCACCGAATCGCCCGCGTGAACGGAACTGTTTGAAACCAGGCGCGCTGTCTCCAGCGTTACCTGCACCCGGCTGGGAATGGCCTCGACGCTGAGATTGATTCCGCGGACAGCGCCGAGTCGCGCGCCGTTCGAGTAAACGCGGGAAAACCGGTCGCCGGCCAGCAGGGCGGTCGTCATGGGCGCGGGCACGGCATCGCCGGCGGATCCCCACAAATCGAGGGGCGAGGGCGGATAGCCGTCCAGGTCGATGCTGCCGGTGAGGTGGTAGCTGGTTTCGGAAGTGCTCTCGTTGGTCTGGAGCAGGGCTTGAAACAGGGCCACCATGACCGCCTGGGGGGTGATGGGGGGCAGGTCCAGCACCTCTACATTGAGATTTCTGTCGACTCCCGGGCCGTGTACCGCGATGTGGACGGGGATCATGTGGGCCTGTTCGCCAAAGACGCCGCGAATGGCGGAGTCGCGATCCTCGGTAAATGCGCCGATGGTCGTGCCGGTGTTGACGATCTTGAACGCATTCAGCGGCGAGGCCAGGGTGGCGACCACCTCGGTGGTGGTCATGGGCATGGAAACCGGCCCGGCCTGGAGAACCGGGTGACCGCAGGCCAGCAACTGCTTTGGATCCACATAGGTGACCGTGCAGGTGGCGGCGATCTCCAGGTCGCCGCGCACCAACTGCATGCTCACGGCCGAGCCCGGAACCACGGAGGCCATGGCGGCAGCGGAGGGCTCGGTATTGGGTTCGGACGAAGCGCCAACGCCCCCGGCGGCAACCATTTCCAGGCCCGTGCCCGCCATTCGCTGCTGCCAAAGGCGAATCGCTTCCGGTCGGAATCCGCTCATCAGCAGGGGCGTTTCCATAGCCTGGAAGTTCATGCCGCCGGCCGCGATGCCGGTTCCGTCGGCTGAGAGCCCAGTTGCCAGGTTTCCGGTTGAGGACGGGCTCGGTGGAGGAGCGGAAGACGGGCCGGAGGCGGTTGTCGCGGGATCTTTGACCGACAGCACCTCAAGCATCTGCTCGATGGGCGTAATGCCGGCGATGGGGTCTTTGCTGAACTGGCCAATGCGGTAGGAGAGCGAGCCGAGCAGGCGGTTGCCGATGTAAACCGGGCTGCCGCTCATACCCGCGACCACGCCGGTGTACTCGGGCTTGGCGCCGTGTAACTGGACCAGGATCATGTCGTGGCCGGGGCCGCGCGCGCCGCGCAGCACGCCCAGAATCTCCACTTCCATGGGTTCCGGCTTGTCTCCGGAGAAAACGGTCCATGCGGTGGCGGTCATGCCGCGCTTGACCTCGCTCAGCGGGAAGAAGCCGCCGTTCGAGGGCGGCGGGCCAGCAGGAGCCGAGGTGCCTTGGGCCAGCAGGCCGGGAACGAGAAGTAAAAGCAGAACCATGCCCAGCGGGAGGGCCAGGGTTGCGGATCGAAACCGGGTTTCCTTCGGGCGTGTTCTCACGTCTATAAGAGTACAGCCGGTTGGGATGGCGTGGGCAAGCTTCGAACGGCCTGGCGGGATGAAGCTGTAGCGGAGCGGGAGGAAAGTCAACTTCGGGTCTCCTTCGGCGGCGCTCGCGGTCTGCGTCCGATCGACGGACCGGTTGAGTTTTTCCACCCCTTCGCCAGCTTTCTCGTAGAAAAGCCTGCGATAAGGATGGAAGAAGCATCTATCGGACGTTTGAGCTCCCTATTCGGGAGCACGGAGTTTGTTGCTTCCTCAAGATACCTTGTGCTGAAAAGCTGGCAGTTGGAAGCTGTCGTAACTAACCCGTCTTCCCGTATGCTGTTGAACACAGAGGTTGTCATGTACCTATCGCGCCAGTCTGTTTATCCTTTCCGCCGTATCGCTGTTGCATGGTACTTGTTTGCCCTTCTGGCTCTGACTCTGGCTGTTGCGCCGCTGGGCCGCGCCCAATCGCAGCCCCAGGCGCCTCAGCAGCCGGACCAGGCCACGCCGGATGCAGGCGGTCCCGGCGCCGATTCCGGGGCCATTGCCATCCCGAAGAAGAAAGAAAAGCCGGAAGATGTGGCGCCGCCGCCTGCCCCTGCTGCGCCCAAGATCAAGAACCCCGAAGGCATGCCCACCTATTCTCTGCGCGTCGAAGTTCCCGAAGTCACCGTGGACGTGGGCGTGCTGCTCGAAAAGACCGGCCAGTTCGTGCCCAATTTGAAGCCCGGCAACTTCCGCGTTTACGAGGATGGGGTACCGCAGAAGGTGGCCGGTTTCAAGCGCGTCGAAGCGCCCATCACGGCGTTGCTGCTGTGCGAATTTGCCTCGACCAACTACAACTTCATCTACGACATGCGCAACTCGGCCTTTGCTTTTGCGCAGCAGTTGCGCCCGCAAGACTACGTGGCCATGATGACCTTCGACATGCGCACGCAGATTGTGACCGACTTTACCCAGGACAAGCGCCAACTCTACAACGCCATCAACTCGCTGATTATTCCCGGCTTCAGCGAGCGCAATCTCTTCGATGCGCTGTATGAGGCGGAAGACCGGCTGACCCGGAT
>JAATFE010000287.1 GCA_015655365.1 Terriglobales bacterium | reverse complement strand
TCCCAGCAGACGGCGCCCTTGGGCGCCCGCGCCTCGCGCTATCCAGAGGGGCACGCAGGCCAGAAGAAATGCGAACGATGTCATGATGATGGGACGCAAGCGTAACCTCGCGCCGGCGAGCGCTGCGTCTACGACATTCTTTCCTCGGTCATGCTCCAGTTTGGCAAATTCCACGATCAGAATGGCGTTTTTGGCGGCCAGTCCAATCAGCATCACCATTCCGATCTGGGCATAGACGTCATTCTCCATGTGGCGCGACCAAAGGGCGAGATAGCCGCCGAACATCGCAATCGGCGTACTCAGGAGCACACTGAATGGCAGACTCCAGCTTTCATAGAGCGCGGTGAGGATGAGAAAGACGAACAAGAGCGAAAGGCCGTAGATCTGGCCGGCAGAGACGCCCTTTGAGGCTTTTTGCTCCTGATAACTCATGCCCATGTAATCGAAGGCCATCTCGGAAGGCATGGTCTGGGCAAACACCTCTTCGAGAGCCTTCATTGTTTGGCCGGAACTATAGCCTGGAGCGGCCGTGGCCATAATCTGGGCCGAGGGGTATTCGTTAAAGCGCATGGTGAACTCCGGCCCCGTAATCGGTTTTATGTTCGATACCGCATCCAGAGGAACCATGTTCCCGTTCGGATTCGTCACGTAGAACTGGCCGATATTCTTGGGATCTGTGCGGGACTCTCCCTCCGCCTCCACATAGACCTGCCACTGCCGGCCAAAACGGTTGAAGTAGTTTACCTGGTAACCGCCCATGAAGGTCTGCAACGTCGTATATACGTCACTGATCTTTACCTGCTGCCGCATAACCTTCTCCTTATCGACGTCGACGTAGAGCTGCGGGACATGGGGAGTAAGCGGTGTAAATACGGATGCGATTTCCGGGCGCTTCTGCGCGGCGGCAAGGAACGCAGCCGTATTCTCCGCAAGAAAGTCGCCAGTTCCTCCAGAACGGTCTTCCAGAATGAAGCTCACGCCACCGGACTGTCCGACGCCTGGAATAGCTGGCGGAGCGATGGTGAAAGTAATGGCATCCTGAACTTTGGAGAAACTCTGGTTCAACCGATTCTGAATGGCCGTTGCCTGTAGATTCGCGGCGTGGCGAGTATCCCAGTTTTTCAGCCTCGCAAAAAAGAAGCTGGTGTAGGTGTTTTGCGTGGTGCTGATCAGATCGATACCATCGACGGCTGTGACATCTTCCACCCCCGGCGTCTGACGGAGGATATTTTCCACTCTACGGGAGGCTTCGGAGGTGCGCTCTAACGAGGAAGCCTGCGGCAGTTGCATACGGACCATGACATATCCCTCGTCTTCCTCCGGCACAAACGAGGTGGGCAGCCTGCCGCCGATGAGGAACGCCGCTGCGGCAACGAGGACGAGGAAGACCATGCTGAAGGCGCTTTTGCGGACCATCACACCCGAGTATTTGACGTAGCCGTTTTGCGCACGGGCAAAGGTCTTGTTGAACCACGCGAAGAAGCGGCCGAGAGGACCGTGGACCTTGCCGGGCTTCAGGAGAATGGCGCACAGCGCCGGGCTCAGCGTGAGAGCGTTGAACGCGGAAAAGATCACCGAAATGGCGATCGTCACCGCGAACTGCTGGTACAACCTTCCCGTGATGCCGGGAATAAAGGCCGTCGGGATAAATACGGCAGACAGCACGAGTGCGATGGCAATGACTGGGCCGGACACCTCTTCCATCGCCTTTGTGGCGGCATCGTGCGGCGACAGCCCTTCTTCAATATGGCGTTCCACCGCTTCGACGACGACGATTGCGTCGTCGACCACTAGGCCGATGGCGAGAATCATGCCGAACAGGGACAGCGTGTTGATGGAAAAGCCCAGCATCGGGAAGACGATGAATGTGCCGATCAACGAAACCGGCACCGCCGCCAAGGGGATCAGGGCTGGCCGCCAGCCTTGCAGAAAGATATACACCACGATGATGACGAGAACCAGGGACTCGAACAGAGTGATAACAATCTCGTGCATGCCCGCGGTGACCGCCTCGGTGGTATCCAATCCGACGCTGTACTGAAGATCCTTCGGGAATCTTTTGGAGAGTTCGTCAAGTTTCGCGCGCACATTCGCAGCGGCTTGCACGGCGTTCGACCCCGGCAATTGGTAGATGGCCATGGTTCCAGCGGGGGCTCCATTGAACCTGCTTACGAGGTTGTAGGTCTGGGAGCCTAACTCGATACGCGCAACGTCCTTGAGATGAAGGATGGACCCATCCGGATTGGCGCGGATCACGATATTGCCGAATTCCTCCGCCGATACCAGCCGGCCTTGCGAGAGAACCGTGTAGGTATATTCCTGGCCTTTTGGTACCGGGTCTCCGCCGATCTGCCCCGAAGGATTGACCGTGTTCTGATCTTCGACGGCCTGAACAATTTGTGGAACTGTCACTGCAAGCTTGGCAAGTTTGTCCGGTTGCACCCAGATGCGCATAGCATAATCGCCGCCAAACATCTGGACGCGGCCCACGCCGGGAACACGCGCGATTTCGTCTTTCAGGTTGATGCTGCCATAGTTGAGAAGAAAGTTCTGGTCGTACGTACCGTGCGGTGAATTGAGGGATATCACCATCAGCGGGGAGGTGGCGGACTTTTGTACGAGGACCCCGTAGTTATTGACCGCGGCCGGTAATTGCGGCGTGGCCTGGTTGACTCGAAGCTGGGTGAGAATCTGGTCGGTGTTCGGGTCCGTCTTCACGTCGAAGTCGACAAACATGAGCGTCTGGCCGTTGTTCGCATTGGCGGAGTACATGTAACTCATGTTGTCCACGCCGCTCATCTGGCTCTCGATCGGCGTCGCGACCGACTGCTCCAGCGTTTTGGCGTCGGCGCCTGGAAACACAGCCTGTATGTAGATTTCCGGGGGCACAATTTCCGGAAACTCTGCAACTGGCAAACTGACCATTGCAACGGCCCCGACAATGACCATCAGGATGGAAATTACGACCGCGATCGTGGGATGGTTGATGAAGAATTTCGAGATCATTCGTTGCCTTCCGCCTGCATCTTCGCAACTGTTGGACTGACGGCCATTCCATCCTGGACCTTTGCATTGCCTTCGGATACCACTTGTTCGCCGGCATTGAGGCCCGACTCGATGATCCAAAGAGAGCCAACGCGTTCGCCCACTTTCACCTTGCGGATAGAAACCTTGTTACTCCCATCCACCACAGCGATTTGATAGGTTCCCTGTAACTCGGTAACGCAGCGTTGAGGAACGAGAATGGCGGAACGGTTGATTGCCGTGGCCGCGTGGACACGCCCGAACTGCCCCGGACGAAGAAGATTCCCTGGGTTCGGAAACGCGGCAACCAACCGGATCGTGCCGGTCTGTGTATCGACCTGCCGGTCCGTAAAAATAACCTTTCCCTTATGCGGGTACTTCGTCCCGTCGGACAGTTCCAACTGAAGTTCAAGTGCCTTGGTACTGGTCTGCGCACCATCTCCAGAACCTTTTTGCGGCCCCCGGCTGAAACGCATGTACTCCTGCTCGCTGATGGCGAAATAGACCTTTATCGGGTCGACCTTGGAAACGGCGGTGAGCGTTGTTCCCGGTGCTACAAGGTTTCCCACCTGTGTCGTGGCAATGCCGGCTATGCCATCGGTGAGGGAGCGGACATGTGTGAAATTCAGGCTGATCTGGGCCGTCTCCACGGCGGCTTCCGTCGCCTGCACTGCTGCTCTGGATTGCCGTTCATCCGCAGTCTCGGAGTCCAACTGGCTCTGCGCAATGGCTCGCTGTTGCACAAGCGGAGTATCGCGCTTCACATTGATCTCCGCGAGCGCGAGATGTGCCTGTGCTTGCGCCAATTGCGCTTTCGCCTGATCGAGATTGGCCTGGAAGGTCTGAGGGTCGATCTGAAAGAGGACCTGGTCTTTGTGGACGTAGGATCCTTCACGGTAAAGCTGCTTGATTAAATAGCCGGTCACTTCGGGCTGAATCTGCGCATTGACATAACCATCCAGCGTAGCGATCCAGTCCCCATAAACCGGTACATCCTGTTGCACCGCTTTTACAACCTGCACGGACAAAGCTGGAGGGGCAGCCGCCGGCGCTCTCCCCTTGCACCCGGAGAGCGTTACAACGAAAAGAGTCACAACAGCCATGCAGAATGCCACGGCCACTCGGCGTGAAGGCCATACCCGGAGGTTTGCCCCCGCAACATGGATGTTCCGGGCGGAAGATCGAGCCCGATCTCCGGCGATAGTTAAGTCATTGTGCCAATTCATTAACAGAACCTTCCCCAATCTTTATGAGCGGCCGAATTGAGACAACGGCAGCGCACAATCTACAGTCCTCCGCAGAGGACGACGACTTTCTCATGCAGGAGAAGTCACGGCGAACAGGGCCATGCCCCGTCATTTGGAGGTACTGACAGGAGTGTCGGGGGGAGCCTTCCCGCGTCCTCGTTTATGGATCGGCTTGATAGCAGGTGCGCGGTGCAAGTGCAGGCGCTGACAGAGATATTTGCCGTAGGCGGTGTTCGTGATGAACCTGGCCCCCAGCCTGTTCAACCAGAGCAGCGTTTCTTCGCCCAGCAGGTCGACGTAGTAAACCTCTTCGAGGTCGAAGACGGACGTTGTTCGAGGGACAAGATCGAGGGTGACCCGCATGAGTTCCTTCGTCCAATCTACTGTCAACCTGCCTTCCAACACGAATACCGGAGGATCATCACGTGTCGGTAATGTGATTCGCAGCACGCTCATACCTGGCAATGAACGCATGTAGGTCGCCATTCGACGAACTTCGCGTTAGCTGCTGAATCAACTGGAGATGTGGAGTTGAACCGATGGCTAACCAGGCGCGCGAGTGCCGCTATTGCGGCACCTGCCCAGGCAGATGCCCATCTGGGCACTCGCAATGAAGCGAATATCGACGGGAAGAGCCCTCTGACGAGGCTCGGATGACAAGCATGGCAGCTTTAGATGGATTGTCGACAGGATAGGGACAAAATCAATGGGTCAAAGACCTAGAGGTACTCTTTTGAGATATTCAGTCTCTCCATTTTTCTTTGCAGCGAAGTCCGCTTTATTCCCAGCCGCTCCGCAGCTCCTCCCGGACCGGAGACTTTGCCTCCGGCAGCACGCAACGCCTCCACAATCGCTTCGCGTTGTGCCGTGTCCAAAGTGTTCTCTCGGATTGGCTTGAGAAGATCATTTCTCTGAAGTTCGGAGATGGGGGCGGCCAGCGTGTCATCGCGGGTGAGGATCACGGAACGCTCGACGAAGTTCTGTAACTCCCGTACGTTGCCGGGCCACGGCCAGGCCATCATGGTTTCCATCACTTCGTGAGGGATGATGCGGATTGATTTTCGCATCTTGCGCGCCAACAAGGCGACAAAGTAATGAACCAGCAGAGGGATGTCTTCTCTTCTGTCTCGCAAGGGCGGGATATGAATCGGAAACACATTCAGACGGTAAAACAGGTCCTCCCGGAACTCTGCCTTTCGCACCATGGCCGTCAGATCGCGGTGTGTTGCGGCAATCAGGCGTAAATCCACTTTCAGAGTCCGGTTGCTCCCTAGCCGCTCAAACTCCCGTTCTTGCAGCACGCGCAAAAGCTTCGGCTGAAGATCGGGATCGATGTCTCCAATTTCGTCGAGAAAGAGGCTGCCTTCATGAGCCAGCTCAATCCGTCCTCTCTTTTGCGTAAGTGCGCCAGTGAAGGCTCCCTTTTCATATCCGAACAGCTCGCTCTCTATAAGCCCTTGCGGAATCGCCGCGCAGTTCAATCGCACGAAAGTTCGGTCTCGCCGCGTGCTGAGGTTGTGTATGGCGCGCGCAATCAGTTCCTTCCCGGTACCGGTCTCGCCAACCAGCAGCACGGTGGAGTCGGTCGGGGCCACAATAGAAACCTGTTCGAGAACCTTCCGTAAAGACGGGCTCCTTCCGATGATGTCATCGAAATTGTACTGCGATTGAATTTCCGATTCGAGATAGAGACGTTCGTCCTCGAGCCGGTTGCATGAGAGGTTCAGACGTCCATAGGCCAGCGCATTCTCGAGGGCCAGGGAGATCTGGTTGCTCACCTGCGCCAGCAGATCAAGGTCTGGCTGGCTGAAAGCGTGCAGTTGCCTGCTACCCAGCGAGATTGTACCGAGTGGATTTGCCGATCCCATAAGAGGTACGCTGGCGATGCTGACGATCGATTCGGCACGAAGAGGCCGAGCCACAACATCCGGCCATGATTTGATCTCTTCGGGACCATACACGCTCGGCACCCTGGCACGGATGCTTTCGAGATCGTCATCGGTAAGTTTAGGGGAAGGAATGTTCTCCATGAAACCGCGGCTCTCTGGAAAATCCAGTGCGATGCACTGAAGCTGATTGGACCCCTCTTCAAAAAGCCAGAAACCGGTAAAGGCATCTTTGAAAAACTCGCGGATAGACACTGATGCTGCCCGAAACAAATTATTTACTTCGAGATGGGTCACGATATGGTTATTGATTTCAAGTAGAAGCTTTAATCTGTCCCGCTCGCGTTCGAGTTGCTGGCGATACGCTTCGGCGGATTCGAGAGCAAGCGCACTTTCAAGAGCAACCGAGAGATGGGCCGCAACGGAACTCATTAATTCAACATCGGCTTCGCTGTATTTCTCGCGGCCCGCAGCGCCGAAAATTAAGGCTCCAAGTTTTCTTCTGGAACTGGAAACCGGAAAAATGTAGCAACTTTGGATTCCCTCGAAACGAAAACGCTGTGCGAACTGCGGAATGTTCAAAAGTTCTTGCCGCGTATCGGGGATGAAAATCGGTTTCTGTTCGTCCAACGCCAAAGCCACGGATGTATTTCTGAAAGGCACTTCAGTCCCGATCTCGATGCCGGGATCGTGAGAGCCAGCTTCCAAAGCGTAAAGCTGGGCCGTTTCCTGGCGCGGGCCGAGGAGTAACAGCGAGATCGAATCCACGGGAACAACCCGGGACAAGAGGCCGGATATGCTGTGAAGAACAGCCTGGAGATCCGGCTGTGAGGCAATCGCCGTCGAGACACTGAGCAGCGCACGATATCTGTTCCCGTCCAACGGGTCAGAATTGCTTCTCTTGTCCATCTCTCACCTACAACCTGGAATTAACTGGACCCGCCATCCCGGTCTCGCTCACCCCCGCACGGAAAATG
>JAATFE010000071.1 GCA_015655365.1 Terriglobales bacterium | reverse complement strand
CGGCGATCACGGCAATGAACACGGTATTCGTGCGAATCCGGTAGAAGATGCGATACGGCTTGAAAAAGATCTCGCGATAGGCGTGGCTGCCCAAGCGCAACAACTCGGGCGGATACGCTCCTCGCTCCGGCAATTCCCGCAATGTATACGCGGCTCGAACAATCTCCCTCGCCACGGAATCGGCGTTTTCCAGCGAATCGTTCTTCGCGATGTAGGCATGGAGGGCGCGAAGATCTTCTCGCGCGCCCAGGGTAAACCGGACCGCAAAGGTCATCAGGCTTGCGCAGCCTCCACGCCAAACTCCTGCATCACTTCTTCGATCGGGACCGTCGCTCCGGCATCGATCTCCTTGTCGGCCAGCGTCAAAACTCTGAGCAACGCCAGGGTTTCATCCATCAATTGCTCGTAGCTGGCCACATCCACTAACACAGCCCTTGCCTCACCGTTTTGGGTAATCACGATCGGCTCCCGCTCTTCGGTGATCCGGTCCAAAAGTTCGGCGGCATGAGCCTTGACGTAGCTGATCGGCTTGATTTGGGTGGAAAAGCGCATAAAAACCTCCGCTGACCATTTACGGTCTAAATATAGTTCTTTTATGGGCACAAATAAAGCTTCTATTTCGCCTGCCCGGTGCCTTCCGTCTCCTCATACTCCACCGAATGCAATATCAGCCCCCGTGCGGGCGCGGTCGGCCCCGCGGCTGACCGGCATTGCGCGGCCAAAATCCCGGCCAGATCCCCCACCCGCAGATGCCCCCGGCTCACGTCGATCATCGTCCCCACCAGATTCCGCACCATGTGATGCAAAAAGCCGTTTCCCCGTACGCGATAAACCAGCAGTTCGCCCGCCTCCTCCTGCCGCCGCTCCCAGGCCGAGTGGTACACAGTCCTCACCGCACTCGGCGCCTCAAGCGTCTCATCGGGTTCCAGGGCCAGCTTCCGCGTCGTCAAATCTGGATCGCTCGCCGCAAAGCTCAAAAAGTTGTGCTCCCCCAAAAACACTGCGGCAGACTCCTCCAGCGCGCTCACATCCATGGGCCACGGGCAGGCATAAACGTAGCGCGCCAAAAACGGCGGACAAATCTCCCCGCGAAAAATCCGGTACGCGTAGGTCTTGGCCGTCGCAGAATGCCGTGCATGAAATGTGCTTGGCACAGTTCTTGCCTCCAGCACCCGAACCGCCTCTGGCAGTGTCCGGTTTAGCGCGCGCAGCAGGTTTTCCTCCGGAATCGGAGCCTTCAACGCAAAACTGGCCACCTGGGCCAGCGCATGAACCCCGGCGTCCGTCCGCCCCGAGCCCTGCGGCAGCGGCGTTTCCCCCGTCACCCGTCCCAACGCCTTTTGCAGTTCCCCCTGGACGGTATATTCCCCCGGCTGCACCTGCCAGCCGCGGAAGTCCGTCCCGTCGTAGGCCACGGTCACCTTCCAGGTTTGCAACTCCGGTTCGGCTTCGCTTTGCTTAAGTTCTTTCGCTGTCATCGGCTTCGATAACAGGGTACCTGACTCGTCCGCCTGCCGGAGCCGTCAGAGGCCGTGGGATATACTCACCTTTTGGAAAGCTCATGTGGCAGGGTACTCTCGGTGCGCCACGATCGGGAACTCGACTCGTCCCGCGAAAAAATTCTGCGGGAACGAACCGAAGGCCGCGCGCGTATTGACCGATAAGCCCGCTCGCTGGGTCGAAAGTGAGAATCGCCCAAGCGAATCACAAATATGCGTCTGGAGAAACGCTTCAGACGTCTTGATGAATGGCACCCCACATGCCCCAGCGATTCGTGGAGAGGAACAATGCATTTGTACGGTTTAAGTGTGTTTGAACAGCAGAATGAGACTGTGCGCACCATGCGCGGACAAACTGGCAAAAAGTTGCGCGCGGTTGCGGCGGTCATGCTGACGTTGGCGGCAGGAGTGCCCTCCGGATTTGCCCAGCAGACCACCCCCGCCTCGCTCGATAAGTCGGCGGCCGATCTGCCTTCGACTCCCGCACCTGTACTGACGGAGCCTTACTCGCTGCGTCCGTCGCTGCGCGACTTTTCGCAGCCCTCCGCGTCCCTGCGCGGCAACCCGATCAGAAGTTACCTGCCCACCACCATCGCCAAGGCCAGTTTTATAAATTCTGTGCGCCTCGCCGATCTGGTCAAGGACGGCAAAATCTACCTGAGCCTTTCCGACGCCATCGCCTTGGCCATTGAGAACAACTACGACATCGCCATTGCCCGCTACAACCTGGACATTGCCGACACCGATCTGCTCCGCGCCAATGCCGGTTCCACCCTGCGCGGCATCAATTCCGGCGTCGTGACCGGCACCCAGGGCGGAACGTCTACGACCCTGACTTCGGGCGGCGGCCCTGGCGGCACCACCGGCGGCTCCGGCGGCGCGGCTTCGGGCAGTTCGGGCTTGGTGCTTTCCACCTCCGGCGCAGGACCCGCGCCTCAGAACCTCGACCCCTCGATCTCGGCGGCCATTCAGTTCGATCGCCAGCGCGCCGTCTCCACCAGCTTCTACTCCGGCGGCACCAGCACCACCAACAACTACAATTTCACCGTCGATCAGGGCTTTGTCACAGGCACCGACTTCAAAGTAGCGTTCGACAATACCTATGCCACCACATCGAACGGCACCACCCTCCTCAGTCCGCAGATAAGTTCCAACTTCAAGGCCACCCTCACCCAGCACGTCTTGCAGGGCGCGGGCATCTGGGTCAACAAGCGCTTTGTCTACCAGGCAATCAACGACCGCCGCATTACCGATTCGTCCTTTCGGCAGCAGATCCTCTACACCGTCAATCAGGTCGAAAGCATCTACTGGGGCCTCGTCAGCGCCTATGAGGATGTGCAGGCCAAGGAGCAATCCCTCGCGCAGAGCACCAAGCTCGCATCCGATAACCGCAAGCAGTTGGAGATCGGCACCCTGGCCCCGCTCGATGTGGTCAACTCCGACTCAGCCGTGGCCACCGACAAGCAGTCGCTCATCAGCTCGCAAAGCAACCTCAACTACCAGCAGCAGATCATCAAGCAGGCCCTGGCGCGCAACCTGAACGATCCAACCCTGGTCGCCGCTGCCGTCGTTCCCACTGACCGCGTCAGCCTCGAACAGCTTCCCGAAGAGAGCCAGCCCATCGAAGCGCTCGTCCAGGAGGCTTTTCAGCAGCGTCCCGAACTGGAACAGGCCGTCCTTCAGTTGAAGAACAATGAGATCACCCTGCGCGGCGCAAAGAATGCTCTGTTGCCCACATTCGATATCTTCGGGTATTTGGGTGGGTCGGGCATTGCCGGTTCCATCAACCCCAGTTGCAACACCCAGTTGAATAATTGCACCCCGACTGGCTCCACTGGGTACGGAACCGCGTTCGACCATGCCTTCAACAACTCAGCGCCCGACAAGGGCATCGGCTTCAACATCAACATCCCGATTCGCAACCGCACCGCACAAGCCGATCAGGCGCGCTCCCTCATTGAGTATCGTCAGTCGGAGTTGCGCCTCGAGCAGTTGTATACCCAGATCCGCATGCAGGTCGTCAATGCCCAGTTCGCGCTGACCAATGACCGTGCGCAGGTGGTCGCTTCCATCGCGGCTCAGGACTTTGCCCAGCAAAGCCTCGATGCCGAAGAGAAGAAGCTGCGCCTCGGCGCTTCGACCACCGCCAACGTCCTCCAACAGCAGCGCAACCTGGCCGGTGCGGAGAACAATCTCATCGCGGCCCAGGGCGCCTATGCCCGGGATCGCGCCGGCCTCTACCAGATCATGGCCAGCACCCTCCGCCACTACGGCATCAACCTGATGGATGCGGCATCCGGCGAAGTGAAGGCCGCGCCCGTCGTCCCCGGACTCAAGCCTGCCGAAAAAGGTCTGGAACCGACCACCGTACCGCCGGCCAGCCGCTAAGTCTGCCGCATTGCCAATGAAACAGCGTCGGCAATAAAAGTAACATCGGCAATAGCTGCTGCACAGCAATAACAAAAGGCCCGCCCCGCTTCTTGCGAAGCCGGACGGGCCTTTTCTATTTCCAACTACTTTGCGGTCATTCTGAGCGGAGCGCAGCGGAGTCGAAGAACCCGCGGTTTATCTGCCACAAAAATGGGTGCCCCAGGTCTCGATTCTGAGACCTGGGAAAGCACCTGGACAACGCTATAGCATTTTCGGAATTGCTGTAGACCGAAAGCACGCGGCTAAGTGCCTTTTTCTCAAGAAAAAGGCACCTTGCACGCCCCTTAAAAAGTCTATATGTATTCCGAAAATGCTCTAGCCTGGGTGCCCCATCCTTGGCGCGTAGTTGTCTTTGAGCCAAGCCTGGGAGAGCACGACTCTCACAAGCAACGCTGGCCCCACCGCAGGTGGTGGCTACCGTTCCGCGATCAAATCCAGCAAATCGAAGAACTCGGGAAAGCTGATCGCCGCCGAATCCGCGCCCTGAATCAGCGTCTCCCCTTCGGCGCGCAACGCCGCCACGCTGAAGGCCATGGCGATGCGGTGGTCGCTACCGGAGTCGATCGTCGCCCCGTGCAGCGTCTGTCCTCCGGGAACATCCAGGCCGTCCTCGAACTCGGTCACCTCTGCGCCCATCGCGCGCAGGTTCTTCACCGTCAGCGCGATTCTGTCCGACTCCTTGATGCGCAGTTCCTTGGCATCCCGGATGCGAATGCCGCCGCTCGAATACGGTGCAATAGCCGCCAGCACCGGCAGTTCGTCGATCAGTTGCGCCGCCAGAGCGCCGCTCACCTCGGTCGATCCCAATCCCTCCGCCGGAGACGAGACCCGCACCGTGCCCACCAGTTCGGCATTCTTCTCTTCCAGGTTGAGAACGCTGATCTGCGCTCCCAGTGCGGTCAGCACATCGAGCAGCGAGGCGCGGGTCGGGTTCAGCCCCAGCGAATCCAGCACCAGGCTGGAGCCGGGAAACAGCGCCGCGGCACAAAGAAAAAATGCGGCCGAGGAAATATCCCCCGGCACGACAGCGTCAATCGCGCGCAGCACCTGCGGTCCGCTAATCGAGATCGAATCCAGCGTGCGCGTCAGCTTGGCCCCAAAGGCGCGCAGCGCCAGTTCGCTGTGATCGCGGGTGCGCAGGGCTTCCCGTACCGTCGTGGTCCCCTCAGTTTGCAGTCCCGCCAGCAAAACGCAGGTCTTCACCTGCGCGCTGGGCACCGGGGTGGTGTAGTCGATGGCCTTCAGCGGGCCGCCCAATATCGTGAGCGGCGCGTGTCCTTCGGTCAGCGTGAGTCGCGCACCCATCGCTTCCAGTGGTTTGCGGATGCGTTCCATCGGGCGGCGGGAAAGAGACTCGTCGCCGATCAGGGTAAAGCTGCCCTCCTGCGGTGCCAGCAAGCCGGAAATCATGCGCATGGTCGAGCCGGAATTGCCGCAGTCCAGCGCCTGGCTCGACGGAGTCACGCGGCCCGCCACGCCAGTCACCTCGATGATCCCCTCGCCGGTCCGGTTGACCTTGGCGCCCAAAGCCTCCATGCAGGCCAGCGTCGAAGCGCAGTCGGCGCCGGTCGAGAAGTTGCTAAAGCGCGAAGTCCCCTCGGCAAAAGCGGCCAGCATCCCATAGCGGTGGCTGATGGATTTGTCGCCGGGCAGGCGAAGGCTTCCATTGAGGTTGCGGGCGGGGCGGACGAGGCGTTCCTGGGCTGTAGTGTGCAAAGGGTCTCCGATGCGAAATGACGTTGTCTCCCAGTCTATCGAAGAAGGCCGACTGCCCGCCCAGTCATGCCGCCAAACAGAGGACGAACCGTTCCGTCCTCCACGCGTCCACAACGTTCTTCCCGTGCGATCAATCGTCTCCTTCGTACACAAGCACCCTTCTTCACCTCACACGATCAACCGGCCACCTTCCCACACGACCAACCGTTGCCTTCCTGAACAATCTGCCTTTTTTTCCCAGCACAGCAGGGAAGGCGTGAAAAATACTCGATGACCCTTCGCGGCTCACAATCCGGCATGAAAACCTGTCGCTGCACTTGCACTCGATCGGCACTACGCTCCCGGAGGGAGCGCCGATAATAGCCCAGGATGGAGCGTAGCGCAATCCTGGGTAAGCATCCAAGCGTAGCGTCTTACGACCGCGGTCAAACTCCGGGAACTCGGGGAACCACAACTCCAAGCTAACTCGCTGGCCAGCTAACTAGGTCTCTGACCGCAGCTAGCGGTACCAGCACTGGGTGCCCCAGGTCCCGATTTTGGGACCTGGGAAAGCACGAACCCAAGGTACAAAATCAATTGGTCAAAGACCTGGCTAGTGTCCTGTCTCTAAAGTCCATAACAAAACAGCGGCTGTCATTCTGAGCGAACGGGGCCCCGAACGTTTCTCAGTTCGGGGGTGGTGAGTCGAAGAATCTGCTTTTGTCGTTCGTGAGTTCCTCAACGGACTTCAGAGACAGGACACTATAGCGGTTCCACAATTGCTGTATCCCGAAGCCATTGCTCTCAAGTGGCATTTTCCTCAAGAAAATGCCACCTTGCACGATGAGAATCGGGGCACGTAGATTGTGGAATCGCTCTAGCGCGGAAGAGCAGAACAAAATTCGCCGGAAAAGGAGAACCGAAAAGCGAATCGATCTTGAGCGCAGAGGAGTTGCGCCGCGAGTTGCTGCGAGGGAACGCGGAAGCGGCCCGACCCTATATACTGAAGGCGCCCATGAACGAAAGAATTATTGCCTTTCTAGTACACTTCGTAACCCACGTCATCGACCTCGGCGGATACACCGGCATTGCAGTGCTGATGGGAATCGAATCGGCCTGTATTCCGCTGCCCTCCGAGATCATTATGCCGTTTGCCGGCTACCTGGCGTACATGGGGCGTTTCAGCTTGATCCTGGCTGCGACGGCTGGCGCGGTGGGCTGCAATGTGGGCTCGGCTCTGGCGTATTGGATTGGCGCCAAGGGCGGCCGGCCGCTGGTTGAGCGTTACGGAAAATGGGTCCTGATGAATCATCGCGATCTGGACCGGATGACCATTTTCTTTAACAAGTACGGATCGATCACGGTCTTGTTGGCACGGTTGCTGCCGGTGGTGCGCACCTTTATCGCATTCCCGGCGGGAATTGCCAAGATGCCGCAGTTCCGTTTCCACCTCTATACTTTTTTGGGTTCCTGGCCGTGGTGCTTTGCACTGGCCTACGCGGGAATGCAACTGGGGGAGAGATGGCATACGGATCCGCGTTTTTACGCGGCATTTCACCGCTTTCATCTCGTCGTCGAACTCGCGCTGGTTGCGGGGATTGTCTGGTTTGTCTGGTCGCATGTGAAGCGCGGCCGGCAAATGAATGAGGCCTAGATCCGGATCGTTGGGATCGAGGCTCTTTGCAGGGCGTACACTGATGCGTCTGTTGAAATAGAATTTCGAACTGCTAGTAAATCGGCAGCGAACAAATGAAGGTTAGGAGAAACGATGTCAACTGAAGAGCAAGGCGGCCAGAAGACCGCTGCATCCAAGATTGCGCCTGCCACGGGCAAACTGGGCGTGATGGTGGTTGGCCTGGGTGCTGTGGCCACGACAATGATTGCTGGAGTGGAGGCCGTCCGTCGCGGACTGGCCAAGCCGATCGGATCACTGACACAGATGGGTAGGATCCGGCTGGGGAAGCGGACCGACAACCACTCTCCTCTGATCAAGGATTTTGTGCCCATCGCCAATCTGAACGATGTCGTGTTCACCGGCTGGGACATTTTTACGGACAATGTCTATGAGGCCGCGGCCCACGCCAAGGTGCTGGACGAGAAGATGCTTACCCAGCTCAAGCCTTACTTGGAGACCATCAAGCCGATGCCGGCAGTCTTCGACCAGTATTACGTGAAGCGCCTGCACGGCACCAACGTGAAAACGGGCAAGACCAAGCGCGACCTGGCGAACCAGGTGATGGAAGACATCAAGGCCTTCCAGAAGACCGTGGACCGCGTGGTGGTGATCTGGGCGGCGTCGACGGAAATCTTCATCGAGCCGACGGCAGTGCATCAGAGCATTGAGGCCTTTGAAGCCGGCCTGGATAACAACGACATCGCCATCTCCTCGTCGCAGATTTACGCGTATGCGGCATTGAGCCTGGGCGTTCCCTTTGCCAACGGTGCACCGAACCTGACGGTGGATTTCCCGGCGATGGTTGCGTTGTCGAAAAAGAATTCGGCTCCCATCTGCGGCCGCGACTTCAAGACCGGCCAGACCTTCATGAAGACGGTGCTGGCGCCGGCTTTCAAGGCGCGCATGTTGGGCGTCTCGGGCTGGTTCTCCACCAACATCCTGGGCAACCGCGACGGCGAAGTGCTGGACGATCCGCAGTCGTTCAAGACCAAGGAAGAGTCGAAGCTGGGCTCGCTGGATTACATCTTCCAGCCCGAGCTTTACCCCGACCTCTACAAGGATCTCTACCACAAGATCCGCATCAACTACTATCCGCCGCGGGGCGACGACAAGGAAGCTTGGGATAACATCGACATCTTCGGATGGCTGGGTTACCCGATGCAGATCAAGGTCAACTTCCTTTGCCGCGACTCGATTCTGGCCGCGCCCATTGCGCTCGATCTGATCATGTTCATGGATCTGGCCAAGCGCACGCCCTCTTTGCAGTCGATCGGCATTCAGGAGTGGTTGAGCTTCTATTTGAAGGCGCCGCAGACCGCCGAGGGCCTTTATCCGGAGCACGATCTGTTCATCCAGTCGATGAAGCTCAAGAACACGCTGCGCCACATCATGGGCGTGGACCTGATCACGCACCTCGGCCTGGAGTACTACGACTAGGTCTCTGACTGCTTGAAGTTGTACCAGCTTGGGTGCCCCAGGTCTCGTTTTTGAGACCTGGGATAGCACGAACCCAAGGGACAAAATCAATTGGTCAATGACCTGGGACTGGCCGTCCAGGCGTAGGTTTTCCTTAATTCGAAAAAGACAAGAGCCCTCTCCGCAAGGAGGGGGCCTTTTGTTCAGGGCATCTCATGAATCCATCTTGTTGACGAGCCTGGTTCCGATCTCTATCGCGCCGGAGGCGCAATGGTTGCTAGCCCCGCGCTTCAGCGCGGGGAAGGAGGCCAGAATTGCATTTCAGCCCCGTAGGGACGACGCAAAAGGTGAAATTGTCCTCAAAATATCGTTCATGCGATGGCCCTGGTTTTTCGTTGGGATTTGCACGTTAGAAAGACAGCAGATGTTATATTGCTCCTGACTCGAAAAGCATCTGAAAGTACCGGCTCAAATCCACTGACCAGAGAGCAAGGCTCTGCTACGAAGGAGTTCCTGTGAAGCGTCCGCTTGGTGTGGTTCTCTCCGCGATTGTTCTGCTGCTTGGATCGCTGCTCCAGTTGCTGTTGGCTTTTGGCATGGCCTTGAGCGGAGTCTTTTTCGGCAAGATGGCGTCCAACTCGGCCGCCCTGCATCAGCAGGTTGGTTCAGGCGGAGTGCCCGTCGGCATGGCAGCCGCGCCGGTACCTGGATGGATGCCTGTTTT
>JAATFE010000060.1 GCA_015655365.1 Terriglobales bacterium | reverse complement strand
CGGTCGACGAGATGGTGGGCCACGTGGAGCGATTGGATGCCTCCGTTGCCGATGCGCATTGGAAGGCCAAGGGCATCGATCTTTCTTCGATTCTCTACACCCCGACATTGCCTTCGCGTGTGGCGCGGCGCAAGATGCAGGTGCAGGATCACGGGCTGGAAGCGGCGCTCGATCATGTATTGATCGAGCAGGCCAAGCCGGCGCTGGAGTCCAAAATGCCGGTGACCGGCAGCTTCGCCATTCGCAACGTGCATCGCACCGTGGGCGCCATGCTGGGCGGTGAGATTGCCCGGCGTTACGGCTCGGAAGGCTTGCCGGAAGAGACGATTCACTTCAAGTTTCAGGGCTCCGCGGGACAGAGCTTCGGCGCATTTGTGCCGAACGGCGTCACGCTGGAGCTGGAAGGCGACTCGAACGATTACCTGGGCAAAGGACTCTCCGGCGGACACATCGTTGTCTATCCGCCCAAGACCTCCAGCTTTTTGCCCGAGGAGAGCATCCTGGTGGGCAACGTGGTGCTTTACGGCGCCACCAGCGGCGAAGCCTTCCTGAACGGCATTGCCGGGGAACGCTTTGCGGTCCGCAACTCGGGCGCTACCGCCGTGGTTGAGGGCGTGGGCGATCACGGCTGCGAGTACATGACCAACGGAACGGTGATCGTGCTGGGCTCGACGGGACGCAACTTTGCCGCCGGCATGAGCGGCGGGCGCGCCTTTGTTTACGACGACCAGGGGGACTTTTCGACGCGGCGCTGCAACAAGGCCAGCGTGGACCTGGAGCCGCTGGCGCTGGAACAGGATGTGGCCGAGGTGCGCGGGCTGCTGGAACGCCACCGCGACTTGACCGGAAGCCCGCGGGCCGCCTGGATTCTGGAACACTGGGCCGAGGCGCAGCCGCAGTTCATCAAGGTTTTTCCGCACGAGTACAAGCGCGTTCTGGGCTTTGCGCGCGTCGATTCGGTCTATGTTTCCCCCACAACTTCGTCGCCTCTGGTGGCGGCTACAGAGGTGCAACATGGGTAAGGTCACTGGATTTCTGGAAATTGAGCGCGAGCAACCCGCCCGGCGCAAGGTCGAGGATCGGGTGAAGGACTGGTTCGAGATCTACGAGCCATTCCCCGAGGAAAAGCAGCGCGCACAGGGCGCACGATGCATGGATTGCGGCGTGCCGTTCTGCCATACCGGCTGTCCGGTCAACAACCTGATTCCCGACTGGAACGACCTGGCCTATAACGGCCGCTGGGAGAGCGCGATCCACCGGCTGCACGCCACCAACAACTTTCCCGAGTTCACCGGACGCATTTGCCCGGCGCCGTGCGAAGCCGCGTGCGTGCTGGGCATCAATCAGCCCGCGGTCTCGATCAAGCAGATTGAGCGCGGCATTGTGGAGCGCGCCTGGAACGAGGGCTGGATTCATCCGGAGCCGCCCGAGCAGAACACCGGCAAGCGCGTGGCCGTGGTGGGCAGCGGCCCTTCGGGTCTGGCGGCAGCGCAGCAGTTGAGGCGCGCCGGCCACTCCGTGACCGTGTACGAGAAGAACGACCGCATCGGCGGCCTGCTCCGCTATGGCATTCCCAACTTCAAGCTGGAGAAGCACGTCATCGACCGCCGCATCGAACAGATGCGCGCCGAGGGCGTCACGTTCATCACCAACGCGCATGTGGGCGTCAATGTGCCGATCGAAACCCTCACCGAGCACTATGACGCGATCCTGCTCTGCGGCGGCTCCGAACAACCGCGCGACCTGAAAATTCCCGGCCGCGAACTGAAGGGCATTCACTTCGCCATGGAGTTCCTGCCGCAGCAGAATCACCGCTGCGAGGGCGACACGGTCGACTCCTCCATCGAGATCACAGCCAAGGGCAAGCGCGTGCTGATCATCGGCGGCGGCGACACCGGCGCCGACTGCCTGGGCACAAGCCTGCGCCAGGGCGCCAAGAGCGTTCACCAAATCGAAATCATGCCCAAGCCGCCGGAGCAGCGCGCTGCTTCAACACCGTGGCCGCTGTGGCCGTTGCAGTTGCGCACCGAAACCTCGCACGAAGAGGGCGGCATCCGCGACTGGAGCATCAACAGCATCAAGTTCACCGGCGACGAGCGGGGCAACCTGAAGCAACTGCACGCCGTGCGCGTGGGACCGCCGCCAACCTTTGAAGCCATTGCCGGCTCGGAGTTCACGCTGGATGTGGACCTGGTTCTGCTGGCCATGGGCTTTCTGGGCCCAGTGCGCGGCGGCATGATCGAGCAGATGGGGCTGGAGCTGGACAAGCGCGGCAACGTGGCGACCAAGGACGGCTACATGAGCTCGGCGGACGGCATCTTTGCCGCGGGCGACATGAGGCGCGGGCAGTCGCTGGTGGTGTGGGCCATCTCCGAAGGGCGCAAGGCAGCAGCAGCAGTCGACCGTTACCTGGCTGCGCAAACAGAGACTGTGGCACAGCGGCATCACGCGCTGGCGTAGAGCATTTCTCCTGATGGTGCAGGGAGAAACGTCCCCCAGGGGGCTAAAGCCCTATCATTTCGGCCATTTTATGGCACGGCTGAAGCCGTGCCCTTGCAAAGCCACTCTACACCTACTAGAAAAATGCTCCAGTACCGTGTCCGTGTCAATTCGTGCTCTCCCAGGTCCCAAAAGCGGGACCTGGGGCACCCATTTTCCTGGGCTCGATTACGAAACCACGAAGACACGGTACCAGGGGCGCCGCAATCCAAGTTGCAAAGCAGGTCCGGGTTCATCGCCCGGACCTGTTTTGCGTTGGAAGCAACGCGGTGCAAGGGACGTAAACTCCAAAGATCAGTACAGAATGACCGCCACGCGATAGGTGGTGAATGAGCCCTCGACCTGCTGCGGGGTGCAACTGCCCACGACAGCGTTATGGAATTGGCCCAGCCGACTGGCCAGCGCCGGGGGAAGCTGGGTCAGATCCGGGTTCTCCCAACGCATGAAGAACCCTGCCTGGCTGGAATTTTTCGTTCCATTGGCGCAATAGGCGCGTGCGGCAGCCGCATCCTTGACGATTGTGAGACCCCGAGCGTGCAGCAGATTGGCGACGGTAGACTCGACTTCGGTCCGGGAGAGGACCTGCACGGCGCGAGAGTAGTCGGCCACGGCATAGATGACGCCGTTGTGAGCCACTGTGGCGATGCCGACGCGGTCCACCTCGGGATTCAGGAGGTTGGCGCGATGGCCGGGGGAATTCATCCAGCCCTGGTGAATCAAGGCGGTGTTCGAACCGACGGCGATGTTTTCTTCGATCAGGCTGAAATGAGCGGCGGCGTGGCCGGCCCGCGCGGTGAGGTCCGGTTCCCCGTCATAGCGATGGGAGATTGGCCCCTCGGCAGCCATGCGCTGGCAGTGTTGAAGAGCGGCGGCGGTCAGCGCAGGGTCCCACTTGAGCGAAGCGACTCCCTGAGCGGCGCGAGAGCGATTGGCCATGGCAAACAACTGCTCGGCTTCGATGTGAAGCACGGTAGGCGCTTCGTCCTGCGAGGACGGTTCCGCTTGCGCCCAAAGCACCGGCCCAGCGAGCATCAGAGACAAGATCAGACCCTGCCGAAAGATTCCCATACCTGATTAGACCTCTCTTGGCCGAGGGTGTCGCGTTATTCTGGCAATGCCGATGTCTTTTCTTGTTTCGAGTACGATGCGCCGCGCGGGAAGCCGCATCCGCCGCCAACCGCTGGCCGCGGCGGGAGTGTTGCTGCTGGCCGGATTTGTGCTGGGCGGGCTGACTGCACCTTGGCTTGCGCCGCATAATCCCGCGGCTATCGACCTGCTGAACCGGCTGCAAGGGCCTTCAGCCGCGCACTGGGCCGGAACCGACGAACTGGGCCGCGACATTCTCTCGCGCCTGCTGTGGGGTGCGCGGCTGTCGCTGGCGGTTTCGGTGAGCGTGGTGACCGTCTCGCTGGGGCTGGGGCTGGCTGTGGGAGGCTTGGCGGGCTACCTGGGCGGCTGGATCGATACCGCTCTGACGACCTTTGCCATGAATACGTTTTTGGCGCTGCCGGGGATTTTGCTGGCGATTGCTTTTGCCGCGTTCATGGGACCGGGATTCACCAACCTGGTGCTGGCGCTGGCCATCGGCGGCTGGGCTGGATATGCGCGGCTGGTGAGGGCGCAGGTGATGGCGGTGCGCAACCGCGAGTACGTGGACGCGGCCCGCGCTCTGGGCGCCAGCGGATTGAGGATCTTTTTCCGGCACATCCTGCCGAATATCGTGCAGCCGATCCTGGTGCAGGCGGCGATCGGCATGGCCGGCGTTATTCTGGCCGAGGCTACGCTGTCGTTTTTGGGACTGGGGATTCCCGCGCCGGCGCCGAGTTGGGGCTCGATGCTCAACGACGCACGGCTGCATCTGTTCGACTCGCCGCATTTGGTGCTGTTCCCGGCGCTGGCCGTGGCGGGCGCGGTGCTGGGCTTCAACTTTTTGGGTGACGCTTTGCGCGACCAACTGGACCCGCGGACGCGGCTGGAATTGGGGCTGTGATCGACTTTCCGGCCAAATTTCAGTCGGAAACGAGCAAAAAACGCGCGGAATCGCAAGAAATCGTGGCATTTTCAGGGGTCTCTGTTTACCATCAGGTCAACGGATCGAATTTATAAGATATTGATTCTGTTCCATTTATTCGCTAGAACCTGCCCGAAAAGACGGCTCCACAGGGATGAGGGGGTGGGGGTACGGCGGGGTACATCCCTGACATTTTAGACCGCAGGGATTGCTTACAATCATTCTGCGCTTCCGGGCCTTAATTTTCGGCAAAGACGACCGAACCTGAATTTTGGAGTTTTCATGAAGATCGGCGTGGTGAGCGATACACACGGTTTGCTGCGACCCGAAGTGGCTCCCGCATTGGCCGGAGTGGAGCGCATTCTGCACCTGGGCGATGTGGGCAAGATCTCGATCCTGGACGAATTGGCGAAGATTGCGCCGGTGACCGCGGTGCGCGGCAATACCGACCGCAGCGGACCGTGCGGCGAGCTGCCGGAGACCGACGTGGTGCTTGTTGCCGACCGATACGTTTATATGCTGCACGATCTGAGCACGCTGCACCTGGACCCGGCGGCGGGAAAGTTTTCCGCAGTGCTTTTTGGGCATTCGCATGTGCCTAATTTTTACCGGCGCAAGGGCGTGCTCTATTTCAATCCGGGATCGTGCGGACCACGGCGGTTTGAGTTGCCGGTGACGGT